>JBMFSZ010000137.1:0-8765 GCA_049967315.1 Desulfomonilaceae bacterium | reverse complement strand
ACTCCCCTGATACTTGCTTCGGCCAAAGGACAATATGAAGTTGTGAAGCTGCTTGTTTCCAGCGGGGCAAATGTAAACGCGCCTGACAAGATGGGAAAATCCCCTCTCATGTATGCGGCTGCCAATGGCCATCTCGAAATTGCCAGGTTGCTTGCTGGTAAAGGGGCAAATGTCAACAGCGTCGACGTAGACGGACGCACAGCCCTAACAGTGGCTATTGCCAATGGACAACTCGAAACAGCGATGTTTCTGGTTGCCAAGACAACAAACATCAACGATGCTGACAAGGAGGGATGGACACCACTAATGCTGTCTGTCAAAAGCAGCAATTTTGTGGACCTTGCCGAAATGCTCATTTCCAAGGGAGCTGATGTGAACGCCAGAAACAGCGAAGGCGGTACCGCGCTACACGTGGCCGCGGCTAATGGTGATAACGCAGGTGTCCGTTTATTACTCAAACACGGCGCTGACCTGTCAATTCGGGATAACACGGGCAGGACCGCCCTACTCGTAGCCCTTTCGAAAGGGCATCGACACATAGCTGAAATGATCGAACAAAAGCTAAACGAAAAGCCGAAAAAGAAGTAACCCTTTCATGCTGCCTGTCCCAAGGGTGGCGCAGGTAGCACAAAAACCTTCCACTTTTTGATGCTGTGATGAGCGTCAGCCAATTATCCGCAAACTTTACTTTTCTGACCTGGTTGTAAGCCTGAAGATCGCGAAAATCCGGCGTTCTCACACAGCATGGGACGTTTCCGCCATAAGATTTCACCAATTTGACTCTTGCCTTACTCACATCATTTTTGATAGACTCACATAAAACAAGTCTTCAGGCTATTGATGCCCAATGACAACGTTTTTGGATGAACCGGGAAACGTGTCCTTCCCGGTCTGCCATTTCGTGGAGGAGTGTTCGCTGGAACAGGGAGAGCCAGCGGGGATTAACGGGCTTTAAAAGTAATAGTTAACATTTGAGTCTGGCGTGTCTGGATGTTCAGTCGTTGACCTTTCCGGGGCACGGTTATCCTGGGACAGGTGTGGCGACTGTTCAATGTATCCTCTCGCGTTCCAGCGCCCAGTAGACATTAAAGAAGACTCATTCCTAATAGAGGTCGATATAGTATGAATTTTGTGACATTCGCATTACGACGGCCATTTACTATCGTAGTGCTGTTTACCGCTGTGACATTTGGGGCAATTATGGGAATCAAGGAGATGCCGAGGGACATCTTCCCCAGCCTTGGGATACCAACTATCTACGTTGCCCAGCCTTACGGTGGTATGGACGCGTCCCAAATGGAAGCGTATCTGACCTATTTTTACGAATACCATTTCCTCTATATATCGGGTGTTGAGCACATTGAATCCAGGACAGTCCAGGGCGCATCCTTGATGAAAATCCAGTTTCATCAGGGGACCGACATGTCGGAAGCGATGTCAGAGACGGTGGCGGAAGTTGACAGATCACGCGCGTTCATGCCACCAGGGACCGTCCCACCTTTTGTATTAAGGTTTGACGCTGGCAGCGTTCCAGTGGGGTACCTTGTAGTTTCCAGCCATACGAGGACAGTCGCTGAGTTACAGGACGCCGCCCTTAACCGTGTCAGGCCTCTATTTGCAACTCTTCCGGGAGTTTCCAGCCCACCACCGTTTGGAGGCAGCGCCCGCTCGATTGTCATAAATGTGGATCCGGAACGGCTCAGGGCATACAGCATGTCAATCGATGAAATTGTGGAAGCCCTGGCGCACACTAACTACATCAGCCCTTCCGGCAACGCCATGATAGATGGCAAGTATCCGATTGTGCCGGTCAATTCCGTCGTTACAGACATTAATATGCTGAATACAGTGCCTATCCGGAGCGGACAGTATCCAACCATTTTTATCAAGGATCTCGGCACGGTCGTTGATTCATCCGACATTGTGACATGTTATGCTCTCGTTAATGGCAGGCGCACAGTCTACATTCCCGTTACCAAACGTTCCGACGCATCGACTCTGGCTGTAGTTGAAGCGGTCAAGGAGAACCTGTCAAGGTTTCAGGATGTCCTCCCGTCTGATATGAAGGTTAGCTACCAGTTCGACCAGGCGCCATACGTTGTCAGGGCCATTGACGGCCTGGTTATGGAAGGGGCTCTCGGGGCGTTGCTCACAGGTCTTATGGTTTTGCTTTTTCTGCAAGACTGGCGAAGCGTTCTGATAGTATTGCTTAACATTCCATTGTCACTGGCCGGCGCCGTGTTTGCGCTGTGGGTAACCGGGCAGACAATCAACATCATGACCCTTGGAGGGCTGGCGCTCGCTGTCGGCATACTCGTGGACATGTCCACGGTCGCTATCGAAAACATCCATACCCATTTGCAAATGGGGAAACCTGTCGCTCGAGCAGTGTCTGATTCAGGCATGGAAGTGGCGCTTCCTTTGCTGATCGCGATGTTATGCGTGCTGGCCGTGTTTCTTCCATCCTTCTTTATGGTTGGGGCGGCCAAGGGATTGTTCGTGCCACTGTCGCTAGCTGTGGGTTTTTCGATGGTTACCGCATACATCCTGGCCGGGACGCTTGTCAACGTCATTGCGATCTGGCTGCTCAAGGAGCACAAGCATGAAAAAGTTGCAGCTCATGACAGAGGCCCTACCGGTTTTGCAAGGTTCCAGTCCATCTATGCGGCGGTCGTTCATCAACTCCTCAGATCCAGAGCCTTTGTAATCGTGTTGTACATCATTTTGTGTGGCGGAATAATCTGGGAGATTGGGACGAAGCTTGGGACCGACATTTTCCCGAAAGTTGACGCGGGTCAACTCCAGGTCCGAATTCGCCCGCCTAACGGCACTGACCTCGACCACACTGAAGCCTATGCTCTGAAAACACTCGATATCATCAAGGAAGAGGTTGGGCCGGAAAATGTCGAGATAACACTAGGGTTTGTTGGCATCCATTCCCCAAACTATGCGGTCTCGATGATCTATCTTTTCGCCAGAGGTGTCGATGAAGCGGTCATTCAGGTCCAGTTAAAACACGGTGTGCCCGTAAAGATAGCGGATCTCCAGGAGCGCTTGCGGAAAAAACTCAGGGAAGAGATGCCTGACGCAAATTTCTCGTTTGAACCCAGCGATATTGTGAGCCGGGTAATGAGCCTGGGGTCGCCTACCCCTATTGAGGTGGCAATCTTCGGGCCCGATTTGTTCAAAAACTACGATTATGCCAAGATGGTTAAAGCCAGGCTCGAGCAGGTGCCTGTGCTGCGTGACATTCAGTATGCCCAGGAACTCGAGTATCCGACGGTGCGAGTGGATATAGATCGTGAGAGCGCTGGTATCATTGGAGTGAAGACAAGAAATGTTACCAACTCACTTACACCGTGCACATCTTCAAGCCGCTTCACGCATCCGGTTTTCTGGGGTGATTTGAGAACAGGTGTAGCCTACCAGATCCAGGTGGAAGTTCCACTCCAGAAGATGAATTCCCGGGAAGAAATCAAGAACGTCCTAACTGGCAGCCAAAGTGGCAAACCATCTTTGCTTCGCAACGTGGCTAGCGTCAAAGATGGAACCATGGTTGGTGAATACGACCATTTCGACGGGCAACGTGTGGTCAGTATCACGGCAAACATTCACGGGGCAGACCTTGGAACCGTTTCGAGGGATGTGAAAAAGGCTCTGGCTGAAATCAAACAACCCCCGTTGGGTGTGACGGTCGCTCTGCGCGGTCAGGTCGTGCCACTGGACCAAATGTTTGGAGGATTGCAAGTCGGACTCCTGCTGGCCGTCCTCGTAATTTTCCTGCTACTCGTAGCCAACTTCCAGTCCATGAAACTTGCTTTGATAGTCGTATCAACCGTGCCTGCGGTTATCGCAGGAGTGGTTGTTGTGCTTTGGTCCACACAAACAACTCTCAACATCGAATCTTTCATGGGAGCGATCATGTCTATCGGTGTGGCTGTTTCCAACGCTATCATCCTCGTAACATTTGCGGAACGCAGTCGAATGGTAGGAATGGACTCGGTGGACGCCGCTGTTGATGGGGCAAGGAGTCGTCTGCGTCCCATATTGATGACGAGTATGGCCATGTTGGCTGGTATGCTGCCCATGGCGCTTGGCCTTGGTGAAGGCGGACAGCAGACAGCCCCTCTCGGTAGGGCGGTAGAAGGTGGCCTGATCTTTGCCACATTCGCTACCCTGCTGGTTCTGCCGGCAGTATTTGCGGTGGTCCAGGGGCGGACAAGTCGTGATTCCAGTTCACTAGATCCTGATGACCCTACGAGTCCTAACTTTAAAGCCCCAGCGGGCACTCCTGAAGAACGCGAGCCTTCAGGACCATATTGGAGGCAAGACAAGAAATGATTTCAGCAAGACCTAAAACCAGGAAATTGTCCCGTTTTCTTATTCAGTTGATGTGTTTGTTCCTGCTGGTAATTCTCGCTGGATGTGAGGAAGAGCAGGCAGTAGTCGAGTCCATCAAGCAAAAGGCTCCTGCCCCGCCGATGGAAGTTGAGGCGGTCCCTCTGAAAAGGGGAGAGATCTGGCGAAGTGTGACTTTACCTGGTTTCGGAATAGCTTATTACAACACTGTAATCTATGCCAAGATAGCTGGGTACCTTAAATACATAAACGTGGATAAGGGAGATTTTGTCCACGAAGGTCAAGTCCTCGCTGAAATCGAAAATCCTGAACTTGAGGCTGAACTACCCAAATTCGAAGCGGAAGTAGAAGTCTGGGGGACTCAGTACAAGCGACTGAGTGAAGCCAGGAAGAACGCAAGTGATCTGGTGGTGCCCCTGACCGTTGACGAGATGCGGGGCAAATATCTGGTTGCAAAGGCCAATCTTGAAAGGATCAGATACCTGCTCGCATACGCAAAAGTTGTGGCGCCTTTTACAGGGCATATAACAGCCAGATGGGTCGATCCGGGAGCATTCATTCCTGACGCCACGTCTGGCAGTGTGGCCAGGTCAACAGCCATAGTTACGTTGAACGACTTTAGCCGGATCAGGGTAGACGTTGCAGTGCCCGAGGTTGATGTTCCCTTTGTGAACACCAATGTCCCTGTCACTGTGACGGCGGAAGCTCTTCCCAACAAGGTTTACAGGGGCACTGTTACAAGATTTGAGTACGCCCTGAACCAGTCCACAAAAACCATGATCACTGAAATTGAAGTTCCGAACCCGAAAGAGGAACTCAGGCCCGGCATGTACGTGATGGTCAAACTGGACCTGGAAAAGAAAACAGATGCCCTCCTCCTTCCGCTTTCGGCATTGATTTCCGAGAAATCACGAAACTTCGTATTTATGATCGAAGACGGCAAGGCAAGATTGATGCCGGTAAAAATCGGGCTGAAAGATGACAAGCATGTGGAGATTCTGGGTGGTTTGAACGAAAACGTTATGGTTATCATTCCCGGAACAGTACCCCCAAAGGATGGGCAGCCCGTTACTGTAAAGGGGGCCAAGTGAGACACTCGATCTTTATCAGGAGATCAGTTTGTGGTTTGCTCGGCGTACTGCTTGCCATCTGCGTGAGCGCCGCCTACGCTCAGACACAAAACAGCATGGCGTACCCGATAGACCTGCAGACCACACTTAGGTTGGCCGGGGCGCAAAACCTCGATATCCGGATCGCACGGTCGCAACTTCAACAGTCCCGCGCGAATCAGTTGATGGCCTGGGAGAAGTTTTTGCCATGGTTGGCGCCTGGGGCCATATTCGATCGACGTGACGGCATGTCGATCTCCAGTGTGAATGGTTTTATCCAGGATGCCCACTACGCTTTCAATCTTCCGGGTTACGTCATACAGGGACGTGTACCCGTTGGGGACGCGATTTACAACGCCCTGGCAGCAAGACAACTCGTTCGCGCAGCCGCGGGCGCGCTTGACGCTCAATTTCAGAATTCCTCTCTGGAAGCTGCCCTGAGCTACTTCCAGACTCTCGAGAACAAGGCAAGGGCCAATGTCGAGCGCCAGGCTGCTATTATTTCCGAGACTTATCAGAAAGAACTTCACCACGCCGTTCAAGTGGGGATCGCTTTCAAGGGCGATGAACTTCGTGTCCAGACCGAGACCGAACGTTATCGGATAGCCGTACAGTTATGGGTCCAGAAGCAACGGGATCAGTCAGCCAAGCTTGCGGATATTCTCAGAATGGATTCGGGCATAGAGCTTATCCCTGAAGATTCGGACCTCGTGCCCATTATGCTCTTTGATGTTCAGACGCCTCTTCAGGCCATTATTCAGCAGTCGTACGTCGCACGGCCAGAAATAAGAGAGAGCCAGGCGCTAATTGCTGCAGCCAATGATCAGCGGAAAAGCGTGACTTATGGACCTATCATCCCAACGTTGAGTATGAACTTGTATTATGGAAGCCTTAATGGGAATTGGAATAGCTACTTAGGACCAAACGACTACCAAACGGCCATTAACAATCCTCATAATCGTCTCAGACCATATCCTAGTGGTCAAAATGGTGGTGGTACGCAGGATCTTCAGTTTGGCGTGAACTGGAAAATCGGGCCAGGCGGTCTTGGTGACCTTGGCGCTATTCGTGCCGCTAACGCCAAACTCGACACTGAACAACTCAAGGCGCAAAAGGTAATCGATATGATCACACGCCAGGTTGTCCAGAGCTACACCAGAATGCGATCATACTACAGCCAGATATCAATGGCGCGAGGGAATGTCAAATCAGCCCGCGAGACGTTGAGGCTGACCGAGGGCCGCAAGGATTACGGCGTTGGCAATGTGCTGGAAGTCATACAGGCTGAACAGGCTCTGGAAAGAGCTAGCACTGAATATGTCGTAGCCCTTGCTCAATTCAATATGGCGCAATACGAGCTAACCAGAGCTGTAGGTGGGCTGCTCCCGGGAAACATGCGATAAACTTTTGACGCCAGTAATCTGCGGGGCCACTGCCCTGCTCTTTTGAACAGCTTTATTTATCGAAAAAGGCCACAGTTCTAAAGTCGGGTCGAGGCGGCGTTCGACCGCTAGGCACCCGGCTCTTTATGAAAAAAACATTTCCAGCGGACGTCTCTCTGGAACGTATTTCTTTTGCAGCTTTCCTTCGTTCCATTCCTTTGAAACATACAGTTGGCAGTAACAGCTCCCGTAATCCTTAACATCCTCTTCCCTGTAGGCGCACGGACAAATAATGTCCTTGTCCTTGTCACGATTTCCCGAAGAAAGCCTGCAGGGGCATGACATGTATCCGTATCGGGCCTTGTTTTTTAGCAGGGACTCAAGGAGTTCGGTTACCCTTTCCCTGTCAGTGTTAAAGTAATAGCCTTTTGGCTCCTGAATTTTCTTTAGCATTTCATAAAGTTGCTGGATGTCTGCTTGTTCAGGCAATTTTGGACCTCCATTTCTGATTCAGAACAATTTCCCCAGATCCGCTATGCTATCAAGAATATAGTTTGGGGAAAACGAAAATTTTGACAGATCGGCCATGGTTGTGGCCCCAGTCAGGACAAGAGCCGAGGGAATACCGGCCCTTCTTGCGAATTCTACGTCGGTGTCCATACGATCGCCCACGATAAGACATTCGGAAGCCTTCATTCCTAGTCTCTCCAGCGCCAGTTCCGCCATATCGGTCTGAGGTTTTCCAAAAACCCGATCAGGAAGACGCCCCGCTGCAGTGGCTATTGAGGCTACGACGCTGCCTGCCCCAGGGCTGAATCCATCGGCTTCGGGGTATGTAGCGTCAAGGTTGGTAGCCCAGAAAAGCGCGCCTTTCTGAATGGCTCGATGGGCCCTTTTCAACTTTTCGTAGGTAAAATATCTGTCAAGCGCTACCACCACAATGTCAGCGCCAGATGGATCATCCGTCACCGTAGCCCCGATGTCCTGAAGCCCTTGTATCAACCGCGGCTGGCCAACTACCATGATTCTTGAGTGGACAAAGTTGGCCTTGACTTCCCGAAAAAGCGCTGACGCCGAATTTATGACCTGATCTTCAGAAACCGGCAATCCCAGTCTGGATATTTTATCCGCGAGGTCCGAAGCTAACGCGGACCCGTTATTCGACAGAAAAAGCCACCTTACACCAGCTCCGGAAAGTTCCCTATAAACAGAGTCTGCTCCAGCGATTAGAGTATCCCCCCGGTTGACTGTTCCATCCATGTCAGCCAATACAGCCCTGAATTTCATTTGCTACCCTGCTCAGTGTAAGCGTCTTTAATTGCCAATTTTTCCTGAAGTTGCCTGGATTGAACCAGTTTCAGATTCTGTTTGGCGTCCATGAATTTGGGGTCAATCTGCATAGCCTTTTGGAAATCAGATTTCGCAGCGCCATAGTTTCCCATTTTGAGATAGAAGAACCCCCGATTATTGAGGATAATCGGATCATGGGGATTCATTGAAGCCGATTTCTCGAGATCAACTATTGACTGATCCAGGTCTTGAAGAAAGAACCTGGCCACGCCTCTCATGCTGAGCGCACGGGCTGAATCCGGGTTGAGTTTACACGCTCTGTCCAGGTCTTCAAAGGCTTTCCTGAATTCTGACTGCCGCAGATAAACAAGACCACGGTCGTAGAGCAGTTTTGGATCTTCATGCATCGGCTCTAGAGCCCGAGAAAAATCAGCCACAGCTGCGTCAAACATTCTACGATGATATTGAGCCTCACCTCGTAAGAAATAAATTTCTTCATCCGCTGGATCTACTTCTTCGGCCGAATTAAGGTCATTTACGGCCCTTACATATTCCTTAAGCTCGAGAAAGGTTCGTGCTCTTTCCTTGTAGGCCTCTACGAGATTGGGGTCTAATTCAAGCGCTG
>JBMFSZ010000136.1:0-8769 GCA_049967315.1 Desulfomonilaceae bacterium | reverse complement strand
AATAAAGGCGTCCAACAAAAACGCCACAGCTTTTTATAACCGCGGTAAAGTTCTTTTGATTCTAGGTCGATATGACAAGGCAATTTCAGATTTCGATAAGGCGGTAAAGCTGAATCCGGATCTGGCTTCCTTGTACATTGCCAGGGGCATGGCGTTTCGATTGGCGGGCGATTTTTCGAAGGCCGTTAAAGATTTCACTAAGGCCGTTAATGTGGAGCCTTCGAACACCAAGGCATTAATTCACCGCGCGGCTCTTTATTTTGACATGGGTGAGCATGAAAGCGCACTTAAGGACTTGGACCGTATTTTGGCGTTGGATCCAAAGATGCTCAATGCCCTGGGAAATCGCGCGTACATTTTGGAACAAATGGGAAGGTACGACGAGGCGCTTAAGGACTTAGGCGCTATAGTGGCATTGGATTCCAACAATATCATGGCGATTAAGCATCTCGGTTTTATAGCCAGGCAGAGAGGTGAATTTGACAAGTCGCTAAGGTGGTACCGCATGGCCTTGACACTCGAATCCACACCTAAAGGTCAGGCTAGGATCAAAGAAGAAATATCAGATTTGGAAAAGAAGGTTAAGTCTCCCCGTTAATCACCGAACATAATGACTATTCAGACCTTGAAGGTCTGAATAGTCTATCTTTCCGCAACGGATTGTCCCTACAACTAGAAAATCGGATTCCACCCACAATTTTAGTCAGATATCTAAACCATGATCTGCAAGATCTAGGCACATTTTTCTGGATTTGGAGCCATTCAAGCAAATAAAGATTGACTTACGAGTCAATCCTTGTTTCATTTAGCTTGACTAGAGCGGTTATTCTTCTCTAATATTATTAAGATTATTACCTAATCGAAGTGCGATTTTACCGGCTAGAGCAAGATCAATTAAAAGGAGAGTAAGAAGTGAAATCTCTGGTATGTCTTAAACAGGTCCCGGATACAGAGACTCAGATCAAAGTGAATGGTAATGGGTCGGGGATTGTCACAGATGGCATAAAATATGTTATTAACCCCTATGACGAGTTTAGTGTGGAGGAAGCCCTGCGACTTAAAGAAAAATTTAAAGCAGGTGAAGTCGTAATACTCAGTATCGGACCAGATAGATGCATTGAGGCCATAAGAACTGCCCTTGCGATGGGGGCCGATCGTGGAATTCACGTTTGTGATGATTCTGTTAATAACGGCGATCCGTTTGTTATGGCCACGACTTTGGCAGCGGCAGCAGCAACCACTGAATATGACATCATCTTCTGCGGACATCGAGCCATTGACGATGACTTTGCGGAGACAGGGGCGATGTTGGCCGAGATGCTGAAGATACCTCAAATTACATTGGTGACCAAGGTCGAGGTTTCCCCGGACAAAAAATCAGTGATTTGTGAGCGGGACATCGAAGGAGGAAAGGAAGTTGTTGAGTGCGCCCTTCCCTGCGTGGTCACCTCTCAAAAGGGGCTTAATGAGCCACGGTATGCGTCGCTTCCAGGGATCATGAAAGCTAAAAAGAAACCTGTCGAAAAGAAAACCGCAGCCGATCTGGCTGTAACTCCGGAAGCAAAACTCAAAAGCGGCAACTTTTCGATGCCGCCCGTTCGCCAAGCCGGCAAGAAATTCGAAGGAATGGAGCCTCAAGAAGCGGCTAAAACAGTAGTTCAGGCCCTACGATCCGAGGCCAAAGTGATCTGACGGTGACAATGACATCATATTTGTCTATTTTATGGAGGCTTTAATAAAATGTCTAAAGTTTTGATATACGCTGAAATCAAAGCAGGAAAAATTAAAAAATCGGCATTCGAATTAGCCAGCGAGGGCAGAAAACTAGCCGATACGCTAGGTGGTGACCTTGGGGCAGTTTTGATCGGTCCAGGGTTGGAACAGTTCGCTCCAGAGTTGGCGAAATTTGGTGTCGATACCGTTTATTGTATAGAATCCCCAGAACTGGAAAATTATAATTCTGAATATTTTGCCCAGGCGCTGACGCATCTGATTAACCAAACAAAACCGGAAATAGTTCTCATGAGCCACACAATGCAGGGCAAGGATCTTGCCCCCAGGACCGGCGCAAAACTAGGTTGTGGAGTTATGGCGGACTGCGTTTCATTCAGGTTGGACGGATCGACTCTAATTGGCAAGCGACCCATGTATGCCGGTAAATGCTTCGCTGAATGGTCGGGTTCCGGCTCTCCGCAAATAGCCACGGCCAGGCCAAACGTGCTTGAAACAGCGGAGGTTGCCAAATCCGGGGCAGTCACCAAAGTTAATTTCAGTGTAGATACTAGTCGCGCCACTTATACCACTAAAGAACTCAGCCTTGATACCAGTGGGAAAGTCGATCTGACTGAAGCTGAGATTATAGTGTCCGGCGGTAGAGGTATGGGCGGTTCGGATTACACATTACTCGAAGAGATGGCCAGTATCTTTGGGCCTAGGGCCACGGTTGGAGCCTCAAGAGCCGCGGTGGACGCGGGATGGAGAAAACACTCGGATCAGGTTGGACAAACAGGCAAGACCGTCACACCGAATCTATACATTGCTTGCGGAATTTCTGGCTCCATCCAACATCTTGCAGGTATGGGTTCGTCCAAGGTCATAGTTGCAATCAACAAGGACCCTGAAGCGCCTATTTTTACAAAGGCTGATTATGGAATAGTCGGCGATCTTTTCAAGGTGGTTCCTGAATTCAATAAGGAGCTAAAGGCTATTCTTGCGGAATAATCCTTGCTGCCACGTCGATGGGGTGAGGCGCTTGGTCACTCACTCCATCTAAATTCAACGCCAAGGTTTTAGAAGTAACCTTTAAACACTAACGTTAATCACAGCTCTGAACCATGAAGTCTAATTCCCTTTAACCATCTCCTCAGTGTGTCAAGCGCCTGAGTGGCTGCTAAAGTCTTCACCCAATCTCGGGGGCCTGGCAAAAGAAATCCTTTGCTAAAAACCCCCTCATTAGTCGACATTCCAACGTAAAATGTTCCAACCGGTTTTTGGCTAGTCCCTCCCTGCGGGCCAGCTATCCCGGTCACAGACAGGCCAATGTCCGTGTCACCAACGGATCTGGCTCCAATAGCCATTTCCCGGGCGCACTGGTGGGAAACGGCTCCATGCTGCTCTAATGTGTGTGGAGAAACATTGAGCACCTTAGCTTTCATTTCATTGGAATAGCTAACTACGGACCCCATGAAGCACTCAGAAGAGCCAGGAACCCTGGTGATAAGCTCGCCTATCATCCCTCCAGTTATTGATTCAGCCAGAGCAAGTGTGAATTTCTTCTCCTTTAACAATTCAAGGGTCACTTCCTCTATGCTCTGACCATAAGTGGATATTACATTTTCACCGATTCTTTCGAGGATTGCGTCGAGTTTGGTCGCCATTGTGCGTTCTGCGCCATCTTCCAGTTCACCTGAAACATCCAGTCTCAGCCTGATTACAGGAAACCTGGGTAGGAAAGCCAGATGAAATCCAGGTTCATCTATGGCTATATCTTGTAATATTTCGCCCAATCGTGACTCGGAGAGGCCAAAGACGATGATGGTTCGAGACAGGAAGACACTCTTGGGTCGCCCAAACTTACTGAATATTCGAGGGATTCCCTGTTCCTTGAGCATTCTCGTCAGTTCTCGTGGGACCCCCGGAAAGAACATTGCTATCGAGCCATTACGTTCGATCATGAATCCAGGCGCTGTTCCGTAATCATTTGGAACCGGAACCGCTCCTTGCGGGAATAAAGCCTGTTTCCGGTTGCTGTCAGCCATGGGTCTACCCCATTTCTTGAAGCGGTCCTTAATTCGCCGAAACTGTTCATTGTCTAGACTTAATTCAACCCCGAGCAGGCGCGCCACCGCTTCTGAAGTCTTGTCATCTTCTGTGGGACCTAGGCCACCGGAAACAACTACTACATCGGCCTGGCTCATAGCTCTTTCAATTTCATTTATCATTGAGGAAATGTCATCCCCGACGGAAGACATCCCCTTTATTGCTATACCCACTGATCTGAGCTCACGAGATATGGTTTCCCGATTAGTGTCCGTTATGACCCCATTGATGATCTCGTTCCCTATTGTCAGTATCCATGCATTCAAAGTAGAATTCATAATTAATCCTGTCGTCTCTCAGTAGCGTTTCGTATTGTCGTTTAATCTTGAGTCAGTGAGCTTCATCCCAATTCCTGCCTACGGAAACATCTACCACGAGGGGAACCGATAATTCGTAAGCATGCTCCATCTCAAATTTCAAAAGCTTGACGGCAACATCCACGTGGTCCTCACGAACTTCCAGCACTAATTCGTCATGCACTTGAAGGATGAGGTTTGCGGGAAGTTTTTCTCTCTTCAACCTGTTGTGAACATTTATCATAGCCAGTTTCATCAAGTCTGCGGCGCTGCCTTGCATCGTAGTATTTATGGCTATTCTTCTAGCGGCCTGTTGGGCTACCTTGTTGGGGTTTGTCAAATCAGGCAAGTAACGTTTTCTCCCCAGAATTGTGGTGACAAATCCCACTCGGCTCGCGTCATCAGGGGCCTTCTCCATAAACTCTCTGACACCAGAATAGGTCTGATAATAATCTTCGAGATATTGTTTGGCGACTTTCAGACTCACGCCGATTTGGTTGGATAATTTGAACGCCCCCATACCATAAATTATTCCAAAATTAATTTCTTTGGCTTTTCGCCTCATTTCTGGAGTCACCAATTCTATTGGTAGCCCGAAGACACTCGCTGCTGTTATGGAATGTATGTCCTCGCCGGACGTAAATGCTTCGAGAAGCCGCTTGTCTCCCGACAAATGGGCCATTATCCTCAGTTCGATCTGTGAGTAATCGGCGCCAACAAGTACATGACCATTCTCAGGCACAAAAGCTTTCCTAATTTTTCTGCCTTCCTGTGTCCTGATCGGAATATTTTGTAAATTAGGATCTGACGAGGAAAGTCTACCTGTGGCGGCTACCGCTTGATTGTATGAGGTGTGAATGCGTCCAGTTTCAGGGTTGACGAGGTTAACCAGCGAATCAGCGTAAGTGCTTTTTAACTTAAAAATCGAACGGTATTCGAGTATCTTTTTGGGTAACTCATGTTCCAAGGCCAGATCTTCAAGCACAGCCAGCGAAGTAGACAATCCCGTTTTGGTTTTCTTTGTGCCTTTAAGCCCCAATTTCTTGAACAATATTTCTCCAACCTGTTGGGTAGAATTTATATTGAACTCCTGACCTGCCAAATCGAAGATATCTTGTTCAATACGTTTCAGGTTATCACCAAACTCTAATGACAATTGTTTTAGATAATCAGAGTCAACGAGAACGCCTTTAATTTCCATGTCCGCCAGAACGGAAATTATGGGGATCTCAATATTGGTAAGGAGATCTGCCAGACCCGCGTCGCGTAACCTTGGAATCATAAATTGAGCGATCCTGAAAGTCACGTCAGCGTCTTCACACGAATATTCTGACGCCCGCTCAATATCGACTTCAGCAAATGATATCTGTTTCTTTCCTGAGCCAATTAGATCTGTAATGGGGATCATCTTGTGTTGGAGGTAAATTTCCGCAAGGTCATCAAGGGAATGACCTCGACGAGCCGGATCAAGGAGATAGGATGCTAACATCGTGTCGCATGTTATCCCCCTTATGTCGATACCCTCTCCTCTGAATACTATGAGATCATATTTGATATTTTGGCCTACCTTGCTAATTTCAGGATTTTCCAGAACTGGTTTCAACAGATCCAGGGTTTCATTTTTCGGCAACTGCGGTCCCCGACAGTGGCCTACGGGAATATAATAGGGTCGGCCTTCTTTGGCGCAAAGTGAGATCCCAACGATTTTGGCCGAGACAGGGGCGAGTGATGTGGTTTCAAGGTCAACTGCAAATATTCCTCGCTGTTGGATCTCAGAAATTATAGCCTGTAGCTCTTCCAAACTTCGAACCGTCTTATAACCGGAGAAATCAAGGGTCTTGACAGCCGGAAGGTCATCTAGCAAACGTTTAAACTCGTATTCCCTAAACATTTGCCTGAGGCTTTCAGTATCAGGATCCACAATCAAAAGTTCCTTTATATCCGTGTCCAGGGAAACGTGATCATCAAGTTTCACCAGTTCTCGGCTTAAGAATGCGTTGTCTCTGTGGGATTCAAGTGTTTCTCTGAGTTTCGGCTTGGAGATTTTCCCCAATTTATCGTAAATCTCTTCGAGGGACCCAAATTCGTTAATAAGATTGGTCGCAGTTTTCGGACCTATTCCGCGAACACCAGGTATGTTGTCAGAAGAGTCTCCCACCAAAGATAAAAAATCGAGCATCTGAGATGGTAGCACGCCAAATTTTTCTTTAACTCCCGCCTCGTCGTGTAGAGCATCTTTTTGGGGATCCCACATCACTACTCCCCTGGAAACAAGTTGAGTGAGGTCTTTGTCCGCAGAAACAATGATCACGTTCCACCCCAGTAACTTAGCCTGCTCCGTTAAGGTGGCTATTACGTCGTCTGCTTCGAAACCCTCAACACTGATCATGGGTAGCTTATAAGCCCTTACCAGGTCGAGAATTCTTGGGATCTGAATGACGAGGTCTTGAGGGGCTTGAGGTCTGTTGGCCTTGTAAAGGGGATATTTCTCGTGACGGAATGTGGGACCGGGGGCGTCAAAAACTACGGCGATCCGAGAAGGATTTTTATCCCTCAATGTTTTCATGAGCATATTTGTGAACCCAAATATGGCGCCGGTGGGGAATCCTTTTGAATTTGAAAGACCTCCCATAGCATGGTATGCCCGAAAAATATAAGCGCTTCCATCGATCAAGAAAATTTCGTCTGTGTTAGAATTCATGGTTACCTCTCGGAAGACGCCGGATCCCTACCATTTTTGTAGACGGACGTGTTAGCGCTTTGAATTGATCATATTATCACAATATGCTAATTGCTAATAGATGAAGTTCAAATTGAGGCCACGCGGTTGACTGGCTCACTTCAAAAAAAATATCACAAGCTGGAAGGTGTTTTATGTTTTTACCCAAGATCAGTGAAGAAAAATGCAAGCAGTGCGGAGAATGTATAGATGTCTGCCCAGCAGACGTATTGGCTGCTAACGATTCTAAAACAGTCGTGGCCAACCCTGCGGATTGCCTGGGATGTGAATCCTGCGTATCGGTATGTCCGGAAGAAGCTATCCAGGTAGAGGAAGTCTAGGTTCGTTATCGATTAGATTACCACATTTTGAAGTTGATGCGCTTGACCCGCTACATTATATTTCGGGCCAAGTTCATCCATTTCAATCATTCGATTTATACTGACAGAACAGATCAAGATCATGCCCAATGCCCTAGTTTTAATTGACATCCAGAATGACTACTTTCCTGGTGGAAAAATGGAACTCGAAGGTAGTTCAGAATCAAGTCTGTGCGCTAAACATTTGCTGCAGGCTTTCAGAGATGCGAAGCTTCCCGTTATCCATATTCAGCACATCAGTGTTCGACCCGAAGCGACATTTTTCATTCCAGATACTCATGGGGTCGAAATTCATCAAAACGTTCAGCCTCTCCCCGGTGAACCTGTGATTCAGAAAAACTACCCGAACAGTTTCAGGAACACGTCTTTGCTGGAGCATCTAGAAGGCCAATCGATAAAGCATCTAATAATTTCCGGGATGATGACTCACATGTGTGTGGATGCTACGACCCGTGCAGCTTTTGATTACGGATTTGAATGTATGGTGGTTTCGGACGCTTGCGCCACGAGAGCTCTTTCCTTTGAGGACAAGATTATACCAGCGGCACATGTACATGGGGCTTTTCTTGCGGCCTTGAGCAATGTATACGCAAAAATCCAGGACACGCAGAGCGCGCTCCAGAATCTTTTCGGTTAAAAGCCTGTAGAATCTGAAAAGTTAACTCTCAAAAATCTATGATCTTTTTAGCGATCATGCTTTTGCAGACTTTCCCTGATCATCTTTTTGTTTAGTTTACCAACACTTGTCTTGGGTATGTCTTTAACAATGTGGAAACGATCAGGCACTGCCCATTTCGATATGAGTTGCTGGTCCACGAAATCCATCATAAACGATCTTAGATCCTCTTCATCGACCTTGTTAACGTAGTCAGGATCTAATATAACAAACGCCACAGGTCGCTCGCCCCACTTTTCGTCGGGCATCCCCACCACTGCTGATTCAGAAACCGCCTTATGACGGCTCAAAAGGCTTTCTAATTCTAGAGAAGATACCCATTCTCCACCTGTTTTGATCGCGTCTTTGAGGCGGTCCTTAATTTGTACATATCCCTCCTTGTCCATGTCCGCAACATCTCCGGTGTGCAGCCTACCACCCTCCCACAATTCTTCGGACTTTTCGGGGGACTTGAAATATCCTTGAGTGCACCAAGGTGTCCTGACTGTGATTTCACCTTGAGACTGGCCGTCCATAGGAAGCGGATTCCCCTTTTGATCGGAAATCTTGAGATCAACCAGTGGCAGCGGGAATCCGGTCTTTGTCCTGATATCAAGCTGACGTTCCATGTCCCAGTTGAGCATGTGAGGTTTCATATTGGCAAGCGTAAGAATGGGGCAAGTTTCTGACATACCGTATCCGTGGAAAAGCTCAATCCCCATTTCCAGCGCGGTTTTGGCTAAACCTCTTGGCAGAGCCATGCCGCCGGTGTTCACCTTCCAGCCTTTCAGGTTGATCTCCTTGGCAATGGGGTGGTTTATTAGCATGTGTAGAATGGTGGCAACGCAGTGGGAAAATGTAACTTTCTCACGTTTGATCAGTCCTAGAACCTTTTCAGGT
>JBMFSZ010000135.1:0-8803 GCA_049967315.1 Desulfomonilaceae bacterium | reverse complement strand
CGGTTTTACGTACTTCCAACACCCAGTTCTTAAACTCTGCCGCGCCCTTTTCATATTCTTCCTGGCTAGCGGGTTCGATTTTTTCGAGCTTCACGATTGCAACTCCACCGGATGTCTGTATAGGGGTTGGAAATACCGGAGCAGCCATGGATATTGAAGTCAGCATTTCCGAAACCTGATTCGATTTTCCTAGCTGTGTAACAAACCCTGCTGTCCTTGAAACAGGGTCCAGTGTCTCCCATGCCAAATTGTTTTGCTTGGCTATCTGGTCAGACTTAGAAATGTTCTCACTAATCGCTGCGATAATATCTTCGGCTTTTTTCCTTGCGGCCGCCAGCGCCTGACTCTTCAAATAATCATTAAGCACTAGACTCCTGATCTCAGAAAGCTTAGGTATCCGCTCCGGTTTTTTTTCCAAAAGCTGACCTAGAAAATAATGATCGCCGCTGTGAAGAAGTTTGGATGTTTCCCCCGTTTTCAGGTCAAATAGTTCCTGTGAAAAGTTTGGGTCATCAACTACACCTGGGATGCCACCATTTTTTGTAATTCCGTCAGCTACCTCGACTTTCAGTCCAAATTTTTTGGCTTCTTCCGGGAGTTTTTCGGTTCTGTACACCTGTTCGTAAAAATCGTCAGCAAATTTTGGGATCTTTTTCTTGGCTTGTTCCTCTTTTAGAGTTTGGATTATTTCATCCTTGACTTCGGAAAAAGGTTTTTCACTCTCTTCCTCTCTATCCTGGACAAGGATAAGGTGATAACCCTTGTCAGTAAGAATCGGGTTCGATATTTCACCTTTATTGAGTTTGAAGGCTTCATCCTCAATTTTTGGATCCATAGACCCTCGTACAATCCAGCCTAAATCCCCCCCCTTGGATGCAGTCGTCGGATCTTGGGAATTTGACTTGGCAAGTTGTTGGAAATTCGATCCTGATTTTAGATCCTGCTGCAATTTTAGGGCCTTCTGCCTGATAATTTCCTTCTCTTTGTCGGAAGCGTTTTCTGGAACCTTTAACAATATTTGGCTGATCCTGACTTTTTCGGGGACGATAAACTGTTTAGGGTTCAATTTGTAAAATGATTCGGCATCCTGATCGGTCACCGAAGAGTCTTTGAGTAGATCATTCCAAGAAAACCAGACATAATCAATTTTGACCGTCGCGGGGATTTGATACCGGGATTCGTTTCGTTTAAAATAGTTTTCAAGAGCTTTTTCATCTACAGGCGACTTTGTATCTGGCTCTCCTGGCTTAACAAGCAACACCTGGAGAACCATTTTGTCGTTCTGAAAATGCCACAGAGTTTTGAGCTCATTGGTATCTGTCTTGACCGAATCGGTGACTAGTTGGGCGACCTGCTCTGCGAGCAGTTCCTGCTTAACCAACCTTTCATACATTTCAGGTGTTTCTTTTATAGAGCTGAGATACATTCTGTAAATTTCGGGATCAAAAACACCGTTTCTATGAAAAGTTGTATCTGCCAAAATTTCGCTCTTCACATCGGAGTCATCGACAAACAACCCTAACTTCTGTGCTTCCTGGATCAAGATTTCCTGGTCTATCAGTCTATCAAGAACGTTTTTCTTGAGATTTAGGCGCTCCAGGAGATCCGGTGGCATTGCGTCACGAAATCTTAATCTTACCTTTTCGACCTCAGTTTGATATGTGTTATAAAAATGGTCATAACTGATAACATGATCATTGACTTTAGCCGCATAATCCTGGTCTTTGCTCCTTGGTCCACCCCATCCAAAAAAGAAAATGAAAACGATTATAATTCCGCCAAGCGCAACTTTAATGATCCAGGAGCTGGCGTGTCGTCTCATTAAATCGAGCACAGGTTTCTCCTCTCCGAAAGGGTATATTCCGAAAGGCGATAATAAGATCATACGGGACCGAAGTCAATGGATGGCGGATGAGGCGCATTTTGAAGATCATCACCTCATTTGACTTTAACGGGAACATTTATGCATCATTAAAATTTGCGACGCTTGATCGATGTCTTAGGGTCTGTTATTGTCCTATCGCTATTCCAGTTTTACATAGATCGATTTGTTTGGACCAAAATGATTTCGAATTGGTTATCGAGAGCATTTTCTAATGATATGGCGATAGATTTGGGTACCGCCAATACGTTGGTATACGTACGAGGTAAAGGAGTAATTTTGTCTGAACCCTCGGTTGTGGCGGTTAAAATGGATTTGAGACGCGGTCCGCGAATAGTAGCCGTTGGCACTGACGCTAAAAAAATGGTTGGGCGAACCCCGGATAATATAAAAGCTATCCGACCTATGAGAGATGGTGTCATTGCTGATTTCGAAGTGACAGAAGCTATGCTGAAACATTTCATTTTTCGCATTCATAAGCGTAGAATGTTTGTCAAGCCTACTATTGTGGTATGCGTGCCGGCTGGCGTAACCCAGGTCGAAATGCGTGCGGTAAGAGAGGCCGCCATAAGCGCAGGGGCTCGTGAAGTCTTTTTGATTGAGGAGCCGATAGCGGCGGCAATCGGGGCCAATCTTCCTATCACTGAACCTACCAGCAATATGATAGTGGATATAGGCGGAGGGACGACCGAGGTTGCTGTAATATCCATGTCCGATATCGTTTACGCCAAATCGTTGCGGATTGCCGGCGACAAAATTGATAGCGACATAATCAAATATGTGAAACACAAATACAGTTTGCTGATTGGTGAAAGAACCGGTGAAATGGTTAAGATGCTTATTGGGAGCGCATGCCACACTAATGAGGAAATGGTTATTGAAGTGAAGGGACGCGACCTTATAGCAGGTGTGCCTAAAGTTATCCCATTGAGGTCAAGTGAAGTCACGGAAGCCATTTCTGGGCCGGTGAGGGCAATACTCGAAACTGTGAAGATAGCTTTGGAGCAGACACCTCCGGAACTTGCTTCCGATATAGTTGACCGGGGAATTGTCCTGACAGGGGGAGGGTCACTTTTAAAAAATCTTGACGAAGTAATACGCAGAGAAACCGGCTTACCGGTAGTGGTAGCTGATGACCCACTCTCCACAGTAGTTCTCGGTTCCGGTATTGTCTTCGAAAATTTTGATCTGTATAGAGATGTTTTGATCAAGGCTTAAAGAAAGAATTGCGGTGGATTTCACAATGAACATGTTTGGTCCACGAACTCTATAAATTTGGATTTTTTACGGGTAGTTTGAATCTCTTGTTGTTACCTTCTATCCTCTTGTAATGCCTCGATCCATAAAAGAACTTATAGTTACTGTTGTTTTATTGAGCTTTGGTCTGGTCCTTCTTTTTTCGTCGTTTGAAAAAGGTCGTAGCGGAACTTTTGTCACTATAATTTATTCAGTTTTCAAACCGTTCCAACAAACTGTCAGTTTTTTTGAAGGAAAAACGAACAATCTATTAAAATCCTATATATGGCTCGTTGGGGTAAGCAAGAAAAATGATGAATTGACAGAGGAAGTCAGGAAGTTGCGTACGGAAATCGTTTCATTGAAAGAAAAGGAACTCGAAAATAGAAGGTTGAAAAGAGTTCTAGAACTGAAAAACAGGCTGGATTTTCCTACAGTTGTAGCACAGGTGATTGGTCAGGACGCCTCCGGATTTTTCCGAACAGTATTGATTAACAAAGGTTCTGACGAGGGCGTTTTGCCGGACATGGCTGTAACGGTTCCAGAAGGCATTGTCGGGAAGATAAATAGATCATCCGCCACGATGGCCCAGGTAATAATGATTACAGACCCAAGCATGTCGGTTGACTGTAGAATTGAGCGTACGCGGGATAGGGGATTACTGACGGGGTCTTATTCAAATTCCTGTCTTTTGCAATTCGTAAACAAAGAAGCCGATCTAAAAAGCCAAGATATTGTAGTAACTTCCGGCCTGGACGGAATTTTTCCCAGGGGACTCGTGGTAGGGACTCTACAGTCTGTAAGGCTTTCGGAACACGGTCTTTTCCAGGAGGCCGTGGTAAATCCATCAGCGAAACTTTCAGAGATAGAAGAGGTAATAGTGATACTTGGTATTCATGGAGGGTTTTCCATGGAGCCAGGTCTAGAAAACAAAAATTGAATGAACTGATTTTTTACGTAATCGTCGGTTTTTTTTTCGCTGGTTTTCCAAAGTTGCATCCTTGGTGAAATCTTTCCCTTTGATTTCCGGCCTGATGCGGCATTGTTAGTAGTCATCTGGATCGGACTTAAGGGGGACTACTTTCATGGAATTCTTTCAGTTTTTACGTTGGGGCTAGCGTTAGATTTACTTTCCGGTTCTCCGCTTGGACTATTTTCGGTCGTATATCTCTCTGCATTCCTGTTGATTTCATATATTAGCCAAAGTTTTGATGTTGATCGTCTCGGATTGACGTGGTCAATAACAATAGTCACGTGTTGTGTATCTTTCTGTATCGTTTTTTTAGCCCGTTGGTTTGGTGGACAAATTCTGTTTGAGTCTTCAATCATAAAGTTGATCATTTTAAAAACTATTTCGACTTCGCTGAGTCTACTAATTGTGAAACCTGTTCTGGATGGCGCTTGGCGCGGTTATTCCCGGTTGGTTGGAGCTTCATAGTGGTCCGATTTCGACGTGATCTGGTTCCCCAAGATTATTACAGACGCCGGATATTAGTGTTCTCTGCTGTCGTTTGGATCGTGATGGCCGGACTATTTGTGCGTTTGTGGAGCCTGCAATTGATAATGGGCGAATCGTTCGACGATATGGCAGTTGAAAACAGAATAAGGCTGCTGCGGTTGCCGCCTCCGCGGGGATCGATATTGGACAGTTCCGGAAAGGCCCTGGCTGAAAACAGAGCAAGTTTCACTTTTTCAATTGTGCCTGGCGCTATTAGGGCGCCTGAGAAAATAATTGAAGCCTATGCGGATCCTTTAGGATTTTCTCCGGAAAAACTGAGGAGTGTAATTGAAAAGAGCTCATCGGCTCCGAAGTTCATGTCTTTTCCTGTCAGGAAGAATATAAGCCTGGAAGAGGTTTCATTAATTAAAGCCCATGCACAGGAACTCAAAGGCGTGTCACTCGATGCCAAACCATACAGGAGTTACCCTTCGGGTTCTTTGTTGTGCCATGTTTTGGGAGTCACAGGGGAAATATCAGCTTCAGAACTGGAAAAGGTAGGAAGAGTCGGCTACAGGCCAGGAGATTACGTAGGAAAAACAGGTATTGAACGAGAATATGAGACATATCTGAGGGGCGAGGAGGGGTGGGAACAAATCGAGATCGACGCCAAAGGCCGTCACCTCGCTAGTTTGACGAGAAAGCCGGCTAAAGCGGGGGCAAATATCGTACTCACTATAGACTCTTCGTTTCAAAAATTTGTTGAAGACTCTTTTAGCGAAAGAGCCGGTTCCGTAATAGCAGTCGACCCTGACACTGGCCGCATCCTTGCTATGGTAAGTAAACCAGGTTATGATCCGAACCTCTTCACTCCTAGCATTTCAGAACGTAATTGGAAATCTCTTAACGGCGATCCTTTGCACCCCTTGGAAAACCGTTCGATTAGAGGACTTTATCCTCCTGCCAGCACGTTCAAGGTTGTAACCGCTCTTGCAGGTCTTTCTGAAGGGGTCATCACACCTGATCGTACTGTCTTTTGCTCAGGTGAAATGGCGCTAGGTGGACAGGTTTATAGGTGTTGGAAACAGCATGGTCATGGACGCGTGAATTTGTACAGAGCCATTGTTGAATCCTGTGACGTCTACTTTTATGAATTAGGCCTAAAGTTAGGCGCTGACCGAATGGCAAAGTACGCATCACTGTTTGGCCTCGGAAAGCCAACCGGAATCGAGTTATCTCAGGAATTACCAGGGCTCATCCCGACCAATTTCTGGAAAGAACGGAACTACGGGACATTCATCAAGGATGGCGAAAATGTCACCATTGGCATAGGACAAGGCTACACGTTAACAACACCTATACAACTGGCGATGATGATCTCTGCTCTGGCCAATGGCGGAAACATTATGAGGCCATATCTGGTGGAAGAAATAAGGTCTTCGGACAGCGCAGTGATATTTCAGCAAACCCCAGTTGTACGATGGAAGATGAATCCTGATCCAAAGATTTGGGCAACCGTTAGAGGGGCAATGAGAGGCGTGGTAGAAGATCGAGTCGGTACGGGCCGGAAATGTCGAATTCCGGGGTTGGCTGTTTATGCCAAAACAGGGACGTCACAAGTTGTTAGCGCCAAAGAAAAGTCCGTGTCAGATGATGAAATTCCTTATCACGAGCGGACTCACGCCATTTTCGTCGCCTTTGTGGATAATCAGCCGCGCAAGATTGCCATTGTGGTAGTTATAGAACACGGCGGTGGAGGCGGTAAGACAGCCGCTCCCCTCGCAAGAAAAATTATTTGTAGGTATTACGGCCTTCCTGACCCCGGGGATCCTAAGGATTAAGCCTGGTTACTCAAATGCCAAAGACATATTTAAAGTCAAGCCTGCTAAACTCGGTTCGAAAATTTGAATGGTTTTTGTGCGTGGACGCCATCTTGCTGACATTAGCGGGCATTGTCCTAATTTACAGCGCAACCATTCCTATGGCTGGTTCTGGGAGGTCTTTTGTAATAAGGCAGACCACCTGGTTGAGTTTGGGGATACTTCTTCTTGTCATGTTTTCGTTCGTAGATTACCGTTTACTTGAACGTTGGGGCGCCTGGATTTATGTCTTCATCCTTATTGCGCTGATATCGGTTTCTATTTTCGGTAGGGTCACTGCGGGGTCCAGGAGGTGGATAGACTTGGGGTTGATGCGCTTTCAACCATCAGAGTTCGCCAAATTGGCCGTGGTGGTTGTTTTAGCGAAAAGTTTGAGTGATAGACCACGTGGACGACTTAACGACTGGGGTGAAATTTTTAAAAATTTAGGAATAGTTATCATTCCAGCGGTTTTTGTTGCCACGCAGCCTGATCTGGGGACTTCAGTAGTGTTATTTTTTGTGGCCCTGTCCATGGTCATGTTTGTGGGGTTTACCAGGAAGATATGGACGACTATCGGTCTGTGGTTATTTGTGAGCCTTCCCATGGTTTATTTTGGATCCAAATATTTGTTGCTGGATTACCAGAAGAAAAGGCTTATGACTTTCCTTAACCCGGATTTGGACCCATTGGGCGCTGGCTACCAAATTATACAATCCCAAATTGCGATTGGTTCAGGCGGATTTCTAGGAAAAGGCTTTTTGAAAGGCGCCCAAAATCAGCTTATGTTTCTCCCTGTGAAGCATACTGATTTTATTTTTGCCGTTCTTGCCGAAGAGTGGGGATTTGTAGGTTGCCTGGTGATCTTAGCGCTGTTAATGGCGTTTATGCTCCGGGGGTTGGCAATATCGGGCAGCGCCAGAGAAGACTTTGGAGCGATACTTTGTGTCGGTTGCGTATCGATAATTTTTTGGCACGTTTCAATCAACGTGGCCATGGTAATGGGACTTGTTCCAGTTGTAGGAGTCCCTTTAAGTTTTATTAGTTATGGGGGGTCGTCTTTATTGTCATCGTTTCTTGTGACCGCGATAATTGGGTCTGTGAGCTCGCGAAGATTTTCGCGCTAACTGGATTTTTTTTTGAAACTTCAATGGAAATGGAATTTTATATGGGTTAGTGTCAAATTAATTTTCTCGAATTTGCACATAACAACTAAACAATTTTGAATTATTTCTTGAAGTTGATTTATGGCTATGCTAAAGAAGTGTCGACCGGCCCTTAAACCAGAGACTCTTGCGCCGGAATTACAGGGAGGGCACATGCTCCGATTCAGAAAGACAAAGAGTGACGCAGTAACAGGTTTCTTAGGTTCTCAGACCGAATTTAACGGAAAATTGTCATTCTCGGGGATAGTGCACTTGGATGGTCAATTTGATGGTGAAATCATCAGCCGTGGGACACTGGTTATTGGTTCCGAGTCAGTTGTTCGCGCTCAAATTCACTCAAACATCTTAAAAGTGTCCGGTGAAATTCGAGGTGACGTTACCGCTACGGAAAAAATTGAATTGTTTCCGCCTGCCAAGGTTTTTGGGCATTTGAAGACGCCTAGTCTAGTGATAGAGGAGGGGGTCATATTCGAAGGGACATGTTCTATGGCGTCGTTTCAGCCGGAAATGCCCGAATTGACCGACGTCGAAGACGAAAAAAACCTGGAAGATGGATCAATTGAGGTCATATCAGCTCAGGCTTGGCCTCCAACCTACGAAAATTCGGATGCTATAGCAGAACAGGAATCGGCTGATGAGCCGGCGATAGATCAAAATCGCTGAATCTCACCTTCGGACCCAGTTTCGCCGTGAAAAAATTCTTGACACATTTCAGCCTCGAGTGTTAGAAAATAAGGCATTTAAAGTCTGGGTCCAAAAATATCCTTGCCAAAAAAATCAGTTCGAAGGCGTCCTCTAGCGTGACATGGGGTACAGTCGTGCTAAGTGGGCGAAAAACTTCTTGAATCAGGAGATCAAACCGGTGATAAATGTAAATCTCACTCTGTTTATTCAGCTGATCAATTTCCTGGTTCTCTTACTTCTCCTCAACGCTTTGTTATATAAGCCGGTTTTGGCCAAGATTCGTGAAAGAGAAGCGAAGATCAAGGCTGACCGGGACAAAGCGGCGCAACTCGACGCTGAGGTTTCGGAGCAAGAGAAGAAACATCAGGAGGCATTAATTGATGCCCGACAGGTGGCTGGAAAAGAAAAGGCTGAATTGCTTGCCGTGGCAAAAAAAAGAGAGGCGGAAATTCTTGAAAAAGCGCGAATCGAGGCTGCCCGTATCATGGATGAAATGAAATCATCCATACAGGCCGAGTCCGATAAAGCGCGGGCGGCC
>JBMFSZ010000134.1:0-8810 GCA_049967315.1 Desulfomonilaceae bacterium | reverse complement strand
CATAATCGACAGGGAGCATAAGGTCGTCCGAATCAACAAGACAATGGCCGACCGGCTAAAAATGAAGCCTGAAGAAGCTGTCGGTCGTTTTTGTTACACTCTTTGCCACGGTTTCGATGCGCCATCCCCATTTTGCCCGCATGACCAGACCATGCTTGACGGTAAACCACATGAAGTCGAAATCTTTGAGCCACATCTTAATGGAACGTTTTTCATAAGCGATTCCCCGATTTACGACCAAAAGGGTTTATTGGTAGGCTCGGTGCATGTTGCCAGAGATATAACCGATCGTAAACTGATGGAACAGAAACTACGTGAGAGCGAGGAGCTTTATCGGACCCTCTTCGAGAGTGGAGGGGATTCGATTTATCTCATCGGACTGGAAGGAAACGAGGAGGGGAAAATCATTTCAGCTAACCATGCGGCAGCAATTATGCACGGATACCCCATGGAAGAACTTCTGAAATTGAGAATAATGGATCTGGATCATGGGGAAGAGAAAGCCAATGCTTACAACAGGTTTTCTCGAATCCTGAGAGGAGAAATCGTTAGGGAGGAGGTCACTCATATAAGAAAGGATGGGAGTACGTTTCACCTAGAAATTAATGCCAGGCTAGTTGAATTGGGAGGCCACCGATACGCCTACTCAATCGATCGGGACATCACCAGGAGAAAAATGGCCGAAATGGCTCTTAGAGCCTCCGAGGAACGTATGCGGACGCTCATCGAGTTTTCCCCGATTGGCATAAGGGTCGCTAAAAAGGGTCGATACGTTTATGTAAACCCTGCCACCATACGGATGTTTGGTTATGAACACGTGGATGAAATTATCGGACTTCCAGTAGAATCCCTATATGTGGCCGAAGAGCAGGAAGTTGTAAGAAATAGGGTCGCTGCAAGCTTGACCAAGGGGAATACCTTAGCACAGTACGAAGCGACAGGCCTCACTAAAGACGGAAATCGACTCAATCTGTCAGTTTGGGTGACATCAATCGAGTTTGAAAGTGAACCCGCTTCTCTTGCTTTTCTTATTGATATGACAAAAGAAAAGAGTCTCAGGCAGCAACTCATTCAGGCTCAGAAGATGGAGTCGTTGGGGGCTCTTGCCGGCGGGGTAGCTCACGATTTTAACAATCTGTTGCAGGTTGTAATTGGTTACTCCGAGTTGATGATCTCGAGTCGGGATATTGATGAACAAAGTCTGGAACAGTTGAAAAGAATTAAACACGCTGCTTTGGATGGCGCCGAACTGGCCAGGAGATTACTTGCTTTTAGCCGTAAAGGTGAAATAGATCGAGTTTCTCTGGACCTGAACGAACAGGTTAGAAAACTCAAGGGAATGCTTGACAGGACAATTCCTAAAATGATTGAGATCAGTCTTGATCTGCGAGCCAAACCGGGGATGATAACCGCCGATCCCACACAGATCGACCAGGTTTTATTAAATCTGGCGGTAAATGCGAGTGACGCTATGCCTGACGGAGGCCAACTTAAAATCGAAACAGCCAATGTGGCGCTGGATAGCGAAGAATGCGGAATACATGTCGGTTCTGGTGACACGGATTGCGTATTGCTGGTGATTTCTGACACTGGTATGGGTATGGACCCTCTGACACTCGAACGAATCTATGAGCCTTTTTTCACTACCAAGGGCGAAGGCAAAGGCACGGGGTTAGGCCTCTCCATTGTCTACGGTGTAGTGAAACGACACGGGGGATTTATTCAATGCTCAAGTGAACCAGGAAAGGGAACCACGTTTAAAATTTACTTCCCTTCGATGCAAGAAAGTTCACCCAGGAAAGAGCAGTCTGTTCAAATCGAGGCGCCTCGAAAGGGGAACGAAACAATTTTATTGATTGACGACGAGGAACTTGTGCTCGATCTTGGAGTCAAGTTTCTTTCACATGCTGGTTATACCGTGATAACCGCCCATAACGGACGGGAAGCGCTTGAAATCTTCAGACGTGAAAAAGACAGGGTTTCTCTGGTTATTCTTGATCTTGTCATGCCTGAAATAGGGGGCCTACAGTGCCTCGAACAGATTAAAGATATCGATCCGGCGGCGAAGGTTCTGATTGCTTCAGGGTTTGCATTGGAGGAAAATGAAAGGCAAATGGTCAAATCCCAGGCTATCGGATATCTGTCAAAACCGTACCAGGTCAACCATGTCCTTGAGGCCGTGCGCAATGCCATCGATGCAAATTGATTACTGGCCGGACACGCATTCTTCCATACTCTAGTCCGATCAAACCTGCAGCCTAAAAAAATCGATTCACTTTGCACTGATAGCAATCAGTGGCTAAATAGGGATAGAATTGTTAACTTTTCCCATTGTATTGACTTATGTCAAGGATTTCCTCCTCAAGACATGCCAGATCTAGATTAGATTACGAAAGAAGGAGTAAAAAATGGCGGATACATCATTCAAGGCGTGCACTCCTGTTGATATTTCGGATGACGATATATTTACCGCTATGCGCGAAATATCCGGCTATCTTGACATCACGCCCTCTGATTTTAAGGAACTTTATCTCAAAGCCTATCAACACGCTTTGTCGAGATTGACCAGGGTCGTCAAGGTTAAGGAAGTAATGACGACGAACGTCATTACCGCTAAACTAGAATTTCCGCTCGAGAAGGTGGCCGAACTGATGGCGGTCAATCACATATCCGGACTACCTGTAGTGGACGAAATCTTCAAACCTGTTGGGGTAATATCAGAAAGAGATTTTCTATACGTCATGGTGGGAAGAAAATCCGCGAATCTCATGGAGATAATAGTTCAATGCCTCCGAGGCAAAAACTGTCTTATGGCTCCTGTCCGCATAAAATCGGCTGGTGACATCATGACCACCCCGGCCATCGTTGTCGGCGGAGATGACTCTGTAGATGATGTTTCGAACCTCTTTGCTTCCAGGGGCATCAATCGGGCTCCAGTCGTTGACAGCACGCAGCGGATAATCGGTATTGTGACAAGAGGAGATCTCATGAAAGCGCCTGTGGCAGGAGGCGAACAATGAAGTATCTGGACAAAATGAAGGGTGTAAGTCAGAGTCCCCCTGCGGTCTCGAGAGCTGAAGTGCTGTGGTCCTGGGTGGGATCTTTCCTTGGGATAGCTGCTATAGGTATAATTAACTACTTTTATATGGGCAGCCAGGAAAATGCGCTTATGATAGCCTCATTTGCCGCCTCTGCAGTGCTCCTTTTTGGCGCGCCGAAGAGTCCGTTAGCCCAGCCCAGAAATCTTGTCGGTGGTCATCTTTTGGCTGCCTTCATCGGGGTGGCGTTCTGCAAGATCTTTATAACCCAACCCGCTTTAGCAGCATCCCTGGCGGTTTCTACATCAATAGCGGTCATGCATCTCACGAGAACTCTCCATCCACCAGCAGGAGCGACTGCTCTAAACGCTGTGATCGGAGGTCCCAAGGTCCATGCTCTGGGATTTACTTACCCCTTTATTCCTGTTGCGCTAGGGGTTGCGGTCATGTTGGCGGTGGCGGTACTTTTCAACAATGCGCCGAAAACTCGGCGTTATCCCGAGTTTTGGCTGTAACTCGTGAGCTTAAGATAAGTCCTGGCTAAAACGTTGGTCGCTGCGTGCAAATTGTATCAGCCATTAGCCATTAGCCGTGTGACCGTTGTCACTGGATCCATTTTCAATGGGGTCGACTTTGTCCCCATCGGCGATTGTATTTCGAACGTTGATTGCGACCAACTCTCCATCGTTTACACCGGAACTCAGGCTTAACAGTTTACCATCACTGTAATAAATACTGACTTGACGAAAATTTATCGTCCTTTCCGGGGTGATGACTCCGACGAAATACTTGTCGTCACGCACTAACAGGGCTTCGACCGGGATCTGGACACATTCAGGCGTTTTTACCCAGACAGTGACCTGTACTGAACTGCCCGCCAGAATTTTATTTTCTCGATTGTCTATGTCGACTTCTACCAGCAGGGTACGGGTTCTAGGATCCAGTTCCCTGCTTGTTCTGGTTACAGTCCCCTTAACTTTGGCGTCCGGCCATGCCGGGTCTGCTACATGAGCAATATCGCCATCCTTTATCAAACTTGCGATACTTTGGTCCGGATAGACATATATCCTTAACTTGTCGATCTCAGCAACTGATACAACTGGCAATGCCGCTGTCTGGGTGGTGGTAGCATTCTGAATCAGGGCGCCTGGATCGGCATAGCGTGCAGTTACTACTCCGGTAAAAGGTGAACGGATTATTTCGTATTCCTTTTGTGCCTGCAGAGATTCGGCAGTATGTTCGGCTACCTTTGCCGTGGCCTCTATCCGTTCAGCATCCTGCAAAGACATGGCTCCTGTTTTATAAAGGCCCCGGGCCCGCTGGGCATCTGCCAGTTTGTCCCTGGCGTCCGCCAAAGCCGCGTCATACTGTCGATCCAGTTCAGGGGATTCGATAACAGCAAGGATTTGTCCCTCACTAACCCGGTCACCTTTGTCAACGTTTATATTTTTAAGAAAACCACTTACCTTGGCGTACAAAACAACGTTGGTAAACGGCCGGGAATCTCCCACCAGAGTTATCGCCCGAGTGGATGAACCCTTCGTGGCCCTGACGGTCTTCACTCGGTAACCAGCTTTCATGGCAGCCAATTTGGCGCTGCTTTCTTCCTTCAAATAGTCGCTGTTAGCTTTCCACAGACCCGCGATCAGAGTGAAAGCCGCCAAAACCAGAACAGCGCCGGCTATAAAAAGGAGCTTGCTGGACCTTTTTCTCAATTGATTGTTTGAATTTCCCATCATGTTTCTTCTGACCAAACCTCTCCGCTTTCCTCGATGAGAAATCTTCTCTCGAGCATATCTTTGGTGGGGAGCTTTGTCCGCAAAAGTGAGTAAATAATTGGCACTATGAAAAGGGTGGCCACAGTGGCAAAAACCAGCCCTCCAATCACTGCCCTGCCCAAAGGAGCATTTTGCTCACCGGCTTCACCTAGAGCCAGGGCCATTGGAAGCATGCCCAAGATCATGGCGAGGGCAGTCATGAGAACAGGTCTCAAGCGGGTCTTTCCTGCCTCCAGCGCAGCATCTATGGGGGAGCCCCCGTGTTCCATGCGAAAATCATTGGCAAAACTGACGAGCAGTATAGAGTTGGCCGTAGCAACGCCTACCGCCATGATGGAACCCATCAGGGATTCAACATTTATAGTGGTCCCTGTCAACGCGAGCATCCATAATATCCCTATAAGCGCCCCAGGTATGGCCGTTATTATAATGAAAGGGTCCAGCCACGATTGAAACAGGACCACCATGAGGAGATAAACAAAAAGTATGGCAAGAATTAAACCCATTCCAAGGCTCTTAAACGAATGCTCCATTACCTGATACTGCCCTCTGAGCGCTATGCGAGTTCCTGGTGGAAGCTTACCCAGGTCTTTAATCTTCTTTTTGATTTCCCGAGCCACGGACCCCAGATCTCTGCCTTCCAAATTGGCTTCCACGTTTATAACTCGCTGGACAGTGTAGTGATTTATATTTTCATAACTGACGGTATGATTTATAGAGGCTACATTGGCCAGTGTCTGTGCGGGCAGAGTAGGCATTGTGGAAGGGTTGGGAATGCCACCAGGCGTCAAAAAGTTTGACGATGAAAGCGGCGGAGTCACCGGTATCGATTTCAGACTTTCGATTGAATCAATAATAGGTGGAGGCATCCGGACTGCCACGAAGTAATTCACGTTGTTGTTCGGGTTCAGGTAGAATGAAGGAGAAACGAGAATGCTGGAAGATAGTGAAACGAGCATACTGTTGGCTACGTTCTGTTCAGTCATGCCCAGTTTGGCAGCCAAAGTTCTGTCCACATCGACTTGCAGGGAGGGATAATCGAGGACCTGTTTTATGTGGGTGTCGGTCACTCCAACAATGTGAGACATGGATTCCCGTAGTTTTCTGGCGTATTCGTACGATTTATGAAGATCAAGCCCTTCAATCTGTACGTCAATAGGTGATGGCACTCCAAAGTTCAACACCTGTGTAACAATGTCTGCGGGCTGAAAATAGTAGGAGCAATCAGGAAAATCATGAGTGAGGATCTCACGGATTTTCTTCATGTAACCGATAGTCGGCTTGTGTGATTCCTTCAAGGCTATCAGGATATCTGCGTCCATGGCCGCAATGTTATCTGTCTGTACGAACCCAAGGTTAAATGAAGTAGGCACTCCTATCATGACATTGATAGTGCTCAGTTCATTCGCGGGGATTACCTCACGAATTCTTTTTTCGACGCGCGATATGATACGGTCCGTTTCTTCTATTCTAGTCCCGAATGGCGCTCTAAAATGAAGTTTCATTAATCCTGCGTCGACAGATGGAAAAAAGTCTGTTCCGATTATAGGAACGAGGCCAAGACTCGAAATCACGAATATCCCCGCTATCACAAGCACAAAAAGTCTGTGCCGCATCAGGGTTTCCAAGGCGCTCCCGTAACCGGATTGAAGTTTCGCGAACATCTTGTCTCTGAAATGGTTCACCTTCTGAATTATCGAAGCGAAACCACTCGGCGTAACCGGATCGTCATAATTATCTGCCAGGAGATCCCGTTCTCCACCCATCAACATCCTTGCGAGAGTTGGGACAAGTGTCCGTGAGAGCACATATGAGGCGAGCATCGCAATAACAACAGCCAGGGCCAATGGAGTAAAAAGAAACTTGGCAGGCCCGTATAGCAAGACTACTGGGAAAAATACAACGCACACGGCTAAAGTAGCCACGATAGCCGGGACCGCAACCTGTCTGGCGCCATCAAGGATCGCAACTGTGAGCGGTTTACCCATATGGCGATTGCGATGAATGTTTTCGACCTCCACGGTAGCGTCGTCGACCAGCATCCCTACAGCGAGCGCAAGCCCCCCGAGAGTCATAATATTAATGCTATGTCCTGTGAGGAAAAGCCCGACTATCGAAGTAAGTATTGCAAGAGGAATTGATATGACCACTATAATCATACTTCGAAGACTGCCCAGAAAGACGAGAATCATCAATGAAACCAGTACGGAAGCGAGGAGAACTTCTCTGACCACGCCTTCAATGGCTGTACGAACAAAAACGGACTGATCGAAATCGATTTTGAGTTCCAGCCCCTTAGGGGCGACTGACTTGATTAAAGGCAAAGCTTCCCTAGTAGCGTTAACAACCGCAAGCGTAGACGCATCGGCATGTTTGAGGATTGCCAGGTATGTCGCTCTCCTACCATCAACCCTAACAATGTTCGTTTGCTCGGCGTAGCTGTCCGAAATCTTGGCCACATCCCCAAGATACACGACAGCATTGCCTACGACCTTCACCGGAAACCGTTTGAATTCCTCCAGGATTTTAGGGCTTGCATTGATGAGAACATTATATTCATATTTGCCAATTTTTGCCGTACCTGCAGGTAAGATGACGTTTGATTGCAACAGAGCGTTTACTATATCCGAAGGAGAAAGACCCCTGGCCGTCATCGCGTTCGGGTCAACGTCAACGTTTATTTCTCGTGATTTGCCCCCAAAAGGAGCGGGTGTCGATAACCCGGGGATTGTAAACAGGCGGACTCTGATGAAGTTCAGCCCGTAATCAAAAACTTTTTCTTCAGAAAGAGTTCGGCTGGAAACGGTTAATTGCGCCACAGGCACATTGGACGCGTTGAATTGAATTATATTGGGAGGTTGGAGTCCAGGTGGGGCAATCCTCAAAAGGGTGCTGGAAACGGCCGTAATCTGGGCAATTGCGCCTCCTATTTCAGTTCCCGGATAAAAATAGATCTTTAGGATACCTATGCTGGGAATGGACTCCGATTCGATTTTCTCTATTCCATTAACTGTGGTGGAATATGCCCGTTCGCTTATGAGAACAATTCTGCGTTCCATGTCTTCAGGAGAAAGGCCGGGGTAGTTCCAGACAACCACTACCACCGGTATGTCTATTGTAGGGAAAATGTCCACAATCATTCGACTGAGAGAGAGGATACCCATGACAAGTATCAGCATGGACATGACTGCGACCGTGTACGGGCGGCGCAGGGCAAGACGGACTATCCACATTTACTGTACCCCGAATTGATCGGTTCAAAATATATTTCGTATATTTTGTCAGTCTACAAACGACAACTCAAGGTGGGCGTTTGAGAACAAAATATAATATCATCCCTCAACTCGGATTTAGCAACAGTAATGTCATGTAAGTAAGATGCTCAAGAATAGCACTTAAAGGCGGACAATGGACCGACAAAACGCTTCTACTTTACAGGTCATGACAACACAAGTGATTTTTAAATTCCCTGTTGCGGATCGTTCAATCTAACACAAGTGATTTTTTATCCATGTGTAAGCCCAAACTTACTAGCAGGAACACAACCGTATATTACATTAATTTTCAGGGTATGAATGTCTATTTTTTATCTCAGGAATACTCCGAACGCGAAAACAAACACAACCAGTAGACCTACTCCGAGCGATAACGAAGCAAGGATGAGTTTCTTTTCCACAGGTAACAGGTCAATCCACTCATCGCTGTACCCCGCTGTCTCTGGCGCTTTTGATGAATTCGTTTTTTCCTCGGCCATTTCTTTACGCCTTTCCGGTGAAATACCAATTACTGCGTTAACACTGGTGGCATGATGCCGTGATAGAAAATCCATGATATGAGCAGACCTACCCAGAGGATAAAACCGAACAGGCAGACAGCGTACACAGCCACGATCCTGCCCATGCCTTCCGCCCAGAGTTTCCTGACGTTTGTCACCATGCCAATCGTGAAGAAACAAAGGGCAAAAAAGATTGTTCTCAACGCGTTAGCGTCACCG
>JBMFSZ010000133.1:0-8816 GCA_049967315.1 Desulfomonilaceae bacterium | reverse complement strand
GAGTCGATCGAAAAATACACGGCCAAGGGCTGTTGGGGTTCAAAAACTTTGTTGGATGACTTTTGTCAGCATGCTGCAAGAATACCTGACAAAACGGCTATAGTAGATCCTCTAAACAAGGAAACTCTTCTTGGAAGCCCGGCAGAGCGAATTTCCTACTTTGAGTTGTCCAAGGCCGTAGACGGAATGGCTACAGCCTTGCTCCAATGCGGCATTCAAAAGGACGACATCATTATTGTTCAAATGCCTAATTGCTGGGAACTGGCCATGTTGTATCTTGCAATTTGCAAGGCCGGCGCAATCATTTCTCCTGCCCCCATGCAATGGCGGTCAAAAGACCTAAATTATGTCGCGTCCTTAACTGAAGCCAAGGCCTTCATAACAGTTAATTCTTTCCATGGGTTCAATAATTTGAACCTGGCTAAGGAGATTCAACAGAAAAATCCTTGGATAAAAACGATTCTTACATATCAGGATGTAAGAAGAATGATTGGTGAAAAACCTGATCCTGGGTTATCGGGAATCCTGATTGACGGGAATGATATTTTCACAGTCTGTTGGACATCTGGCACAGAGGCTCAACCCAAGGGGTGCCCATTAAGCCATAATAATTGGCGTTGCCAATCATCTTTGGCATGTGGTGTCGTCGCATTGCCGGATGATGTTCAGCTTACCGCAGGACCGTTGGTGAACATGGCCTCAGTTGGTACCGTTTTTGTACCGTGGCTTCTGCAGGGAGGAACCATGGTTCTGCACCATCCGTTCGATCCAATGTTGCTTTTGAAACAGATAACCATGGAAAAAGTTAATTACACCTTGCTTGTACCCGCCGTAGTAAACCTTATCTTGAAACATCCTGCTGTAGCCGCGTTTGACCTAGGGTCAATCAGGGACATTACGGTTGGATCCGCGCCCACTTCTACGTGGGCCATGGAGGAGTTCAAGAAGAGATGGAATGTCGATGTAGGAAATATCTGGGGACAAAACGAAGGCACTGCTTTCATTTCGAGTGTCAAGGACATCCCTGACGTTAAGGTTAGAGTGGATCAGTTCCCGAACTACGGGGCTCTAGGCACAAACTGGTTTGCTCCAGTTACCAGGTTCATACGTACAAAGATCGTGGACGCATCTGGAACAGAATTGACGGAACCGGAATCTGTCGGCGAATTGCTTTATCGTGGCCCAAATGTCATTCCCGGGTACTTCAAAAGACCAGATCTGGCTGAGAAATCATTCGATTCGGACGGATTTTTCCGCACCGGTGATTTGTTTCAAATCAAGGGCTCCCTATATTTGAAATTTGTCGATCGCGCCAAAGACATAATCATTCGGGGAGGTTTCAATATTAGCGCTTCTGAAGTCGAGAACGCTCTGCTTGGGCACCCTGGAATTCAGGAGGTTGCAGTTGTGGGAATGGCAGACCGGGATTTGGGGGAACGAACCTGTGTTTACGCTGTTCCACGAGAAGACCAAAGTCTAACGCTTGAAAGTCTTGTTAACTATCTCACTGAGCTAGGAATGGCTGTTTACAAGCTCCCAGAACGACTGGAGATAGTAGGAGCCATACCAAGAAACTCAGTTGGCAAAATTTTAAAAGCTCAATTGAGAGAGGATATTGCGAACAAGCTTAAAGCTGAAATGTAACCCATAACAATTTGTGGAGTTCCGACATAACTTTTGGGCCCTATTTTCCGATGGATTATGTTCGCCAATGCGCAGGGGATGAACATACCCAACCCCCATTTTTTTTACGTCCTGTGTGTGGAATAGGGAGGCCTCTGAAATGAGTTTGCCAACCGACATTATTAAGGAATTAATAGAAACGAAAATGGTCTTTCTGGAACGTATGAAACTTAAAGCCCTTAAATTAGAGCGGGGTTACGTCAAGCTGCTGGCTCCTCTCGACGGAAACGAAAATCATATTGGCTCTGTGTATGCGGGGGCTCTGTTTACTCTGGCTGAAATCCCGGGAGGCGCTCTATTTTATACCTGCTTTGATGAGACCAGATTTTATCCCATAATCAAACAAATGGAGATTCAATTCTTAAAGCCCGCAAAGGAGGATGTTTGGGTTGAGGCCTCCCTGTCTGAGGAGGAAATTCGGCGTTTGACATTGGAATTGGACGAGAAAGGAAAGTGCGACTTCATACTTTCTGGAGAAGTCAAGGACATGTCAGGCCAAATCGTGGCTCGTAGTAGGGGAGTGTACAAAATAAAATCTTTAAACCAAGCTATGGTCTAAATCAGAATAAATATCCACGTGCTCTGCACGTGGATATTTACTGCTACGGTCGGGGGAGGTCGAACCGGTCAAGGTTCATTACCTTGTTCCAGACCTTTACAAAGTCGTGGACGAACTTCTCCTGGGAGTCCTCACTCCCGTAGACTTCCGCTAATGCGCGAAGTTGGGAATTCGAACCAAAGATCAGATCTACACGGGTGCCTGTCCATTTGAGTTCCCCTGTTGAACGATCACGACCCTCGAATACGTCTTCGTCTTCCGAGGTCGCCTTCCAAGTTATGCGCATATCAAGCAGATTCACGAAGAAGTCATTGGTGAGCGTCCCCGGCCGCTTGGTAAAAACGCCGTGTTGGGACTGTCCGAAGTTAGCATTCAACACACGCATTCCGCCAATGAGAACCGTCATCTCTGGAGCGGTAAGTGTCAGCAGTTGAGCACGATCAACCAACAGTTCCTCTGCCGAAACGGCGTATTTGGTTTTAAGGTAGTTACGAAACCCGTCTGCGACCGGTTCTAGTACAGCGAATGATTCCACATCAGTCTGCTCCTGAGACGCATCTGTGCGTCCCGGTGAGAAGGGAACGGTCACGTATTGACCGGCGTTCTTCGCAGCCTGCTCGATGCCCGCACATCCACCCAGAACAACCAGGTCGGCGAGTGACACTTTCTTCTGGCCAGACTGCGTCCTGTTGAACTCGTTTTGGATACGCTCGAGGTTCTGCAGCACAGTCTTCAATTGGGCTGGCTGATTGACTTCCCAGTCCTTTTGCGGAGCCAGGCGAATGCGTGCTCCGTTGGCGCCACCGCGCTTGTCCGAGCCGCGGAACGTAGATGCCGACGCCCAAGCTGTAGAAACCAGTTCCGAGATGGAAAGGCCCGACGCAAGGATTTTGACTTTAAGATCTGCGATGTCCTGAGAGTCAATCAGCTCATGATCGGCTGCCGGAACCGGGTCTTGCCAGATCAGTTCCTCGGCCGGAACCTCTGCGCCCAGATAGCGTGAACGGGGGCCCATGTCACGGTGCGTAAGCTTGAACCACGCTCTGGCGAAGGAGTCTACAAATTCCTGAGGGTTTTGCTGATAATGCCGCGCTATCGGCTCATAGATCGGATCGAAGCGAAGCGAAAGGTCAGCTGTGGTCATCATAGGCCGATGTTTTTTCGACGGGTCGTGAGCGTCGATAACCATATCCTCTTCCGCCACGTCCTTGGCCAGCCACTGATAAGCTCCGGCCGGGCTCTTGACCAGTTCCCACTCGTATTTGAACAGGACGTTCAGATAGCCCATATCCCATTTGGTCGGGTTCGGCTTCCAAGCGCCCTCTATGCCACTGCCGATCGTGTCAGCGCCCTTACCGCTGCCAAAGCTGCTCTTCCAGCCGAGGCCCTGCTCTTCGATACCCGCTGCTTCAGGCTCAGGACCGACATGCGCCGGATCGCCAGCGCCATGGCATTTGCCAAACGTGTGTCCTCCGGCGACTAGCGCGACGGTTTCCTTATCGTCCATGGCCATACGCGCGAAAGTCTCGCGGACGTCGCGGCCCGAGGCTACAGGGTCTGGATTACCATTTGGTCCTTCCGGATTGACGTAGATCAGGCCCATCTGCACAGCAGCAAGTGGGTTCTCTAGATCTCGCTCACCGGAGTAGCGCTTGTCCCCCAGCCAGGTGTCCTCGCTGCCCCAGTAAATGTCTTCCTCAGGCTCCCAAATGTCCTCACGTCCACCACCGAAGCCGAAGGTTTTTAACCCCATCGACTCAAGGGCGCAATTCCCGGCGAGGATTAGAAGATCGGCCCAGGAGATCTTCTTGCCATATTTCTGCTTTATCGGCCAAAGCAGTCGCCGGGCCTTATCAAGGTTTACATTGTCCGGCCAACTGTTGAGTGGCGCAAAGCGCTGAGAGCCAGACCCCGCTCCGCCGCGGCCGTCGCCAATGCGGTAGGTGCCTGCGCTGTGCCAGGCCATCCGGATGAAGAGCGGTCCGTAGTGACCGTAATCGGCTGGCCACCAGTCCTGTGAGTCGGTCATCAAGGAATAGAGGTCCTTTTTCACGGCAGCAAGGTCGAGTTTCTTGAATTCCTCAGCGTAGTTGAACTCCTCGCCCATTGGATTGGTAAGTTGAGATTTTTGATGAAGAATCTTGAGATTCAACTGGTTAGGCCACCAGTCACGGTTTGTAGCACGTCTAGCAGTTGCTCGCCCCTTTGTTCCCCCTGTTACTGGGCACTTGGGATCTTCATTCATAATTTGGCTCCTTCCGTTAACTTGCCGAACAATCGGGGTTCGTTTCCCATCTCATGTCCTTTGCTGTCTGTGAAATGGTTCCGGTTTTGTCCTCGATCTACGAAGAAGAAACGATCTTTAGGTAAAACTAGCTATCTCTAACTGACTAGAAAAGCGTCACTTGCCTTCTTGACAGTCGTAACATATGCCAAAGAAGTCCAAACGTTGATGTTGAATTATAAACCCTGTCTTCTTGCTAATCTCGCCCTTGAGTTCATCGAGACCCATTAGTTCAGGATCCATGATCCTACCGCACCTGGTGCAGATAAGGTGAGGGTGGGGAAACGGCTTGTTCCCGTCGTATCTGTTGCTCCCATCCGGAAAGCCCAGTTCGAGAACCTCGTTGAGATTCTTGAGCAGGGCAATAGTCTTGTAAATAGTGGCCAGGCTCGTGGTGGGAAACTCAATTTTTACCTTTTCAAAGATTTGTTCAGCGGAAGGATGATCCTCACTGGTAGCCAGAATTCTAAGCACCGCCAAGCGCTGAGGCGTAATACGGAGATCGAGACTCTTGAGCTTGCCCAGCATCTGTTGAAAGCGGTCTTCACTTGTCCTTGCGTCAATTAGAGCCATCAGGATGATCCAGTTTACGAGGCCGTTTCTTTTAAAAGAATAATTATCTATTAGTAATCATCGTAAATGGATTACTCCCCGCTGTCAAGGGAGGATAAGGATCCTATTTCGCAAAAAGCTTCCATTTATAACTTAAGACAACGGGACCAGAAATCCACATCTAATGGGGATTACTCTCGTGAGCTTATGACCTCCAGGTATCCAGGAAGCCTTGATGAAGCGGTGGTGGACGGGTTCCCCAAACCAAATCTCTCTCAGAGCAATCACCTATGACGCAAGTTTTGAAATCTGGACCTCTTATTGAGACGATTTTAGTTCATCGAAATCGAATGTCAGCGAGACACTGCCTTCTACAACTGTCCTTCGAAGCTGGTACGGCAATTTTTCAAAAACTCGCATCATTGACCTGTTTGACATGAGAACTTCGGCCCTAAAACCCTTAATCCCACGATCTCGTGCAATATCTATTAGGTAATGAAGCAGAGCAGTTGCAATTCCTCGACCACGATAGTTCTCGTCAACCATGAATGCCGCATCGGGATATGGGTGCCCAGGATTAATCATGTAGCGTGCTTCGCCAATGATCTTACGGTGTTCCCTGGGGCCTATCGTGACGACGACTGAGATACCCTCTTCCTCTGTGATATTGACATATTGCTGGAGATTCCTCTGAGGCATGGACCTACGAGTGCAGAAATAGCGAAAATAAACTGATTCCTCTGAAAGATTGTAGAAAAGGTCTCTCAACATCGCTTCATCGGTTGATTTGATGATCCTGATATGGCCCCTAATTCCGCCCTTAAATATCCTGTCAGTCCGGAAACGACGACGCACTTCCGGAGAGCAAATTCGGTAATAAACCTGATTTGGGAAGACATATCCTAACTCACGGGCTGAAGTCATGAGTTTTTCCCGGTGATCCGGGTGAGCAATGTCGATGAGGGCCATTGCCCGATCACGGATGGAGCGTCCTCCCAAATATGCGACACCGTATTCGGTGATGACGTAATTGGCGTCACCCAAATTGGTTATTACCGAAGCGTCGGGGCCAAAGGAGGGCACTATATTGGTGTTACTCCTCTTGGGTGAAGTCGATCTCAGGCAAATGATCGATCTCCCACCTTTTGAAAGATTTGCCCCTCTCATGAAATCGCTGTCACCTCCGGATCCTTCAAAAGCAGTCCAGGAAGCTCGGCCCTGACGGATTTGGCCCTTGAGGTCTACCTGTATCGCGAGATTAATGGCAACCATATGATCATTAGACCCTATGAAGGTTGGATCAAGAAGCATGTCTGAAGGATATAATTCTACCATCGGGTTTTCATGCACATAATCGTATAATTTTCGGGTACCCATGCAAGAAGTTGCCAAAGATCTGCCACGGAACAATTTTTTTGTGCTGTTATCTACCACTCCAGATTCGATTAGTGTAACCAGGGGATCTGTGAAAATCTCCGTATGTATACCGAGGCGACGATGGTTTGTGAGAAAATCCATTAATCCCCGCGAGATTCCGGCAAAACCGAATTGAAGAATTGAACCATCGTCAATCAATTCACTGCAATAGGCGCTAATGGTTTTTTCCAACTCGCCAAGAGATTCTTCCGGCAATTCGTCAAGGGGCTCTGGCGCATCGACGAGCCAGTCGATCTTGTCAACAGAGATGAACGTGTCTCCGTGGGTGCGAGGCATGAGCGGATTAACCTGAGCTATAACTTTCCTGGCAGATTCCACGGCCGCCACGGAGAAATCCACAGAAATTCCGAGGCTGAATCGGCCAAACCTGTCAGGCTCAGAGACCTGAATTATTGCCATATCAATAGGAATTCGGCGATTTCTGATAAAGAATGGGATCTGAGAGTGGAACATCGGAACATAATTGTATTCTCGAGTGGTCCCAGAACCGTCGGTTCTAGTCCCTGCAAAAAATGTTTTGATCCTGAACCTGCCCCACGGATCCGCTGTCATTCGAGAAGCCTCAGTTCCCGGGATGAACTGCACAAGTTCTACGTCTTCGACATAAGAATTTTCTAGTGCTCTTAGTATTGTCTTGGGTTCGGAACATAAGCTCCCGACGTAGATTCGGTCACCGTTCCTAACTTTTCGCGCCGCTTCCGACGTGGAGATTAACTTGGCTGCGAACTTGTCCTGCCAGCGCTGCAGTTGGGTCATTGTGTTTATCTTTTTCCCGCGACTTCCATCCTAAGTGATCCACCGTCAAAAAGATTGACTTATCAACGGATTTCCCTTTGAGGGTATCTTATTGCAAATTGTGTCCACAAGCAATCATCCCAGAAAGATGCTGCAAGTGGCTAACCGAATGTCGCTTTTAATGGGGATCATTCCGTCAATCTAGCGATTGAGTGGGATTTAGGGGCGAGAGAATTTGCATTAATACTTACGCCAAAAAGATTCTTTCAGGAACCACGATTTCTGTGGATAGGAACCGAATGCTCCTCTAGTCACCTGGATCATGTCTGACAATGTCATGAATCCATCAGGAAAGTTGAGGGTCTAATAACTTGAAAACAGAATGAAAGCATAGTCTGCTTCAACTGTAGGAGCTGGTGCAGCGTTGACGATGACGAAGATGGACGATAAAGAGCCATTTTGAGACTTTTACGGATCGAGGCGCTACGGGTGATATGTGAAAGAGGGCAAAAGAGCCCTTTGTTAAAAGAGGATGAAGTCCGTGTGAAGTCCTACACATAAAATCTGTATCGAACAATAATTTGACGAGGCGCCAACTTTGCATGGGAATCTTCGATGTTAAGTGTTGTGGGCATAGGCCATATGAACACGAGGGGAAACTGGCCGCACATTCTGAATTAGCTCGATCAGCAAGGAAAACAAGAGCATGGGCCCATACTACAGGAAACTAAAAAGAAAAATGATGGTTTCAATCCTGTGCTTCTCCCTCATACCGCTCCTGGTTTTAGCCGGCACGATATATTACCAATTTAGTGTAGCCTATACCGGCAAGACAATTGAAGCATTGAGGACTTTAGCTCGAAATAGGTGTCGCGCCGTCGAAATGTTCCTCCAAGAGCGGACCGCTCAAGTAATAACTTTAACCAAGACACACTCAATTGAACAGTTGGAAGATCAAGCCTACCTCGACGACCTTTTCAAAGTCATGCAGTCTACCTCAAAAAATTTTATAGATGTCGAGGTGATGAATGAGCAGGGAAAGCATCTGGCTTACGTGGGGCCATATCGTGATGAACTTCAACCGTCGAACTGTCTGGACGAAAACTGGTTTCGCCTCCTTCTGGCATCAGGGTTTTATATCAGCGATGTGTGCCTGGGTTTCCGGGAAGTCCCTCATTTTACAATAGCGGTAATCACTGGTGACGGGCAAAAAGTTCGGATATTACGAACTGCTATCAATTCTCAAATCCTCGACGGGATGATTCGTCAGGGCCAATCTGGGTTGCGAGGGGATGCTTTCATCATCAACACAAAAAATGAACTACAAACTGAATCTAGATTGAGTGGTTCTTTAATGGATCAGCCTAAATGTCCAGATTTTTCGTCGTCCGTAGGGACTGCTGTAAGAGACATCCAATTTGACGGGGTCCGAACTTTTTTTGCCACCAGTCAGATGGTAAATCCACGATGGGTAGTTGTGGTGAGACAAGTTTTCGGGGAAGAATTGCAACCTCTATTCATGGCCCGTTATGTTGGTTTGGGCATTTTGACAATAGCTATCCTTCT
>JBMFSZ010000132.1:0-8829 GCA_049967315.1 Desulfomonilaceae bacterium | reverse complement strand
TGAATGAGGGTCGTTCTTTTGAGCCCCAAGATGTTGGCTGCGCCATTGCGACCTCCAATTTTTCCGTCGCTCTTTTTTAGAGCTTTTGCAATGTGGGCCCTCTCCATGTCCTTCATATTCATCATCGAAGCATTTTGAATGTCCCAGTCTTCATCCATTCCTTGGTCCGGTAGACATATTTCTGATTCACCAAGGATGACCGCCTGCTCTACAAGATTTGAAAGTTCTCTGACATTTCCTGGCCAGGGATAACGGACCAGTTTTTCCATTTCAGCTTCGCTTATCCCCGGGTAATTCTTCTTGTACATGGCGCAAAAATGCTCCAGAAAGTGTCTGACGAGAAGGGGGATGTCATCTTTCCTCTCCCTCAACGGAACTATGTTTATTTGAAAAACGTTTATGCGAAAGAAAAGGTCTGCTCTAAAATGTTTCCTGTCGATTTCATCCTTGAGGTTTTTATTCGTCGCAGCGATCAGCCGAAAATCTGAGTGAAGTGTCTTCGTCCCTCCCACTCTTTGAAATTCCTTTTCCTGCAATATACGAAGCAGCCTCCCTTGCGTGGAAAGTGGCAACTCCGATATCTCATCCAGAAAAATTGTGCCGTTGTTAGCGAGTTCGAACCTGCCTGGTTTGGCTCTAACGGCGCCAGTGAACGAGCCTCTTTCGTGACCGAAGAGTTCACTATCGATCAGGGTATCGGGGAGAGCAGCGCAGTTAACCCTTATAAAGGGTCCATTCTTGACCAAACTCTCCTTGTGAATTGCTCGAGCAACCAATTCTTTTCCTACCCCGGTTTCACCGCAAATTAGAACAGTAGATTGAGTCGGAGCTACCTTGCGTATGAGGCCGTGCAATTTTATGATTGCGTCGCTAGCCCCTACAATTTCTTTGAACGGATGGAATTGAGGCTGGTTTTCTGCCAAATCCCTATGTTCCAGAGCAAGTTTTCGACTGAGCTCATCAATCTGGTCATAGGCGTGAGCCCGATCAATTGCAATTGCGACTACGGACCCAAAAGCCGACAACAACTTTATTCTGTACGAGTTTGCGTCAAACGAAAAAAAACGGCTGTCCTGGTAAAGTACCCCTATGGTCTCATGGCCAATAACAAAGGGCATGACTATGGCTCGGCGGAGGGTATGGGGTTTATCTTTGTTAATCTCATGCCAGGTTGTTTGAGTATCTGGACGATCCAACACCGATCGGATGATTTCCATGGCTTCGTTGAAACTTTCATCCATGACATTTTCCTGAATGAGGTTTCTCGATGCTACCAGGTCGGCTGTGCCGGAAATCGTATTTTTTTTAAAAATAGCAGTTCGCTCGGCCCCTGTTAGCCTTGACATCAATGTAATAATATTTGCCAGAAGCTTTTCGAGGTTGTCCTGGTTTGTTAACGCTGAGCCCATTTCGGAAAGAAAATCGAAGAATAATTCTTCGCTGAGCTCATTTTCATGTGGAACAAGATGCTCCATGTCTGAAGGAAAAGCCCCTCTTCCGATCAGCTTAAAAAATTCCCAGGCCTTTTTTCCATAACTTTCGGCCTGCTCCCAGTTGTTGGCGCTGAGGTAGCGTCTGGCGATGTCTATCCTTATGTTTGCCAATTCGAGGGTCGGTCCTATCGGGGCAACGTAATTCTCAATGTCTACAAGCTCTTTCAATTTCTGCGCCGGCGGTTTGTCCGTTTCCAAATATTTGATCTGCATCCTGCGGACCACGCTATAAGCAAGAGGGCTTATGTGGTCTCTTGAAATTTTACTTAGGTACTGTATTACAGGATTCAATTCGACGGGTGAGATCCCTTTACTGTACAAAAGTAAACCTGCTTCATAGGTGTGTGAGATGTTTAGGGCGTGGTACCAACTCGATTTCGGAATTCTCCAAAGAATATTAAAATATTCCGCCGCCTTGTCGAAGTTACCTTCCAAACATTCGATATCTGAAAGTCCGAGGCCTGCGATGACCTCGACCATGGGGATGCCTTCCTTTGCAGACAATTCTAGCGCCATGGAAAAATAATTATGGCTATTTTTTCTCTGTCCAATCTGAAGAAGAATTGTCCCCGTTGAAATGAGGGCATAAGCGGCTATTGGCCAGTTATGGTTTTTTGTAGCCTGGTTGTAAATACTTTCAGAAAGCCCCAGTCCACGTTGGGGCATGCCAAGTTGACTATAGCAAAGTGTGAGGCTTAGGGCTGTTAGAAAGGAAAAGTCGTCACTCGTGACGAATTCCAATTCCCCCAACGATGATTCATATGCCTGTATCGCTTTCGACAACTCGCCTCGAATCCAATACGATAATCCCTGTAATTGGAGCCCTCTCTTGTGGAGTTCCTGATCTTCGAGTTCGCTGATAATCAGCCAACCAAGATCGAAATGCTTCACTGCATTTTTAAACTGGAACGACATCCAGCAGTTCTGACCAATCAATAACTGCAATGCCGCTTCTGATCGTCTATCCCCTATACTGACAGCCAGGTCCAAAGCCAAACGAAGGAACCGGTTTACTTTTTTTAGATCGGGGTGAAAAAGGGAGAGAGATGCTCGCCGTTCAACTGACTTAATGAATATCTGACACAGATCAATAGCGTCTTCGGCCTTCTCATCAAAAATAACGCCCTGTGCGAAACCCAATAGATAATCATACAGTTCAATTGCTGAACGAATGTTGTGTTTTTTCTCATTAAATAGGGCCGCCTCAAAAATTACATCGACATCAGTTTTTTGAATACCGGCTAATAAGGCTTGTTTGGCCAGTTTCAACGCGCTGTCTCCACATCTTGGCAAATGTTCTATTAGCGTGTTGAATGCCTCACGGTAGTATGCAGACATTTCCAGCGGATCGACCTGGGTAAGAATTTCCTCTCTAGGGAATTTGCCTGACCATTCATATAAGCCGTCTGCATTCACGGAAATCCATCGCCGCTTTTCCAAAAAGGAGATGACCGATATCAGTCTTGAGGGGAGTAAGTTGTGAGACAGTGTGAACCAATCCACAGAAAAGAAGTCCGGGAAACCCATGAATTTGAAGAGTATGACTAATTCTTCATTGGAAAGATTTGTAATACCCATGGGCATCGTTATGCAGGAGCCTCCGGATTCTATTTTACTTAACAGTTAAGCCTTTAGCAGAGGTCATTGTATAAACCTGGAAGCCAAAAGAGCTTGATCGCAGGGTTCATTTGCAGTGGTTTCTATAAATATGTACGACTTGGAAATACACGTCAAACAAAAATCGTGTCAAAATAATAACTACTGTCATGATTCCGACAGTTAAGTTATGGCCCCTCCCCTGGAAAGGCGCGGCCAGAATCGCTAAAACAAAGGGCCAGTTTCGTTTCAGTTTGGCGCCAATATTGCTCATATTTGTAAGGAATTTTGGGTAAATGGCATCCAGGGCTCGCGTCATTCGCGTAGTGGAAGAGTAGAGTGAGATTCGGTATAGGTAGTTTTTTTGGAATCTTGTGTCAGGAATGATGATCTGTTGATCAATGAATTTGATTGAACGGTCAGAACTCCTGAGACCCACATGGACCATTAAACCGGAGGTTTAAACATGAGCGCTGAACATATCTGGGATTTTAGCAATGACTACCAATACATGGAAAAAGTAAGAAGGGGGCTGCCCCCTTTGATCATTACCGTGGCCATTACCGGTGGAATGCACGGGAAAGAGGCCAATCCCAACCTTCCGGAATCGCCTGAGGAACAGGTTGAACAAACGTACGAATCCTATAAGGCGGGCGCCAGCATAGTGCATGTTCATGCCAGAAGGTCAGATAACAGAAGCCTGGTTTCAGCGAATCCTGACGATTACAGACTTATAAACAGCATGATTAGGGCTAAATGCCCGGACATAATAATTAACAATACAACAGGTGGCGGACCAGGGATGACATCCGAACAAAGGATGGCCTCGCTCTATGCGAATCCGGAACTCGCAAGCCTCAATTGTGGCCCGTTTATCTTTCAGACTACCCTCAAAGCCAGGGTCCCCCCGTTGTCAGGGCGCCCCGAAAATTTGTTCGTGGATATGTGCATTCCGGTTTCGTATGCTGAGACAGAACTCTACGCCAAGACCATGAAGGAAAATGGCATAAAGCCTGAACTCGAGGTGTACAATCAGGGGCAATTCTGGCTTGTCAATAACCTGATTGCCAAAGGTCTGCTTAGTCCGCCGTACATGATCCAGTTCGTCATGGGATTCCAATCAGGGGAGTATCCTACTCCGAAAAATCTTATAAACATGATTGAGCACCTTCCTCCTGATTCAATGTTTCAATGCATAGGTGTCGGGCCTTTCCATGTCTCCATGATAACGTTGGGTATGATCCTGGGAGGACATGTCAGGGTAGGTATGGAAGACAACGTATATCTGGGGAGGAAAAGATTGGCCAGAAGTAACGCAGAATTTGTCGAGAGAGTTGCGAGAATCGCGAAAGAAATAGGGAGAGAAATAGCCACTCCTGCTCAGGCCAGGCATATGCTTGGCATATCCGAAACTCCTAGCACGTATGAATGATGAAATTCAAAATGTGTTAAGGCAAAAAACTGAAAACAAAAGGGGTCTAACCATTGGAAAAGGAATACTTTGAAGATTATGAAATAGGAGAAACTGTTATTTCTCCAGCCAGAACCATAACGGAAACTGACATTGTCATGTTTGCCGCTTTGACCGGGGATTGGCATCCATTGCACACCGATGTGGAATACGCCTCCAAGACTAGTTTCAAGGGAAGAATCGCACACGGGATGCTGGGCCTTGTCGTAGGAAGCGCATTGATAACACGATTGGGCCCTTATGTAGTCCTACCAAAGAGTTTTATCGCATTTTACGGAATGGAATCGGTCCGGTTTACTGCTCCCATAATGATTGGGGACACGATTCACTGTGAAGTGAAGGTCACGGAATTGTTAGCAAAGGATGAAACCAGAGGTGTCATAGCCAATGAAAACATAATCAAGAATCAGAGAGGCGAGACGGTAATTGTCTTTGTGGCCAAGATCCTAGTCGGTAGAAGGCCCAAAGCCTGACGGCGGGCTATTCCACTACCAGAAAGGAAATCAGGGTATGGCGAAAAGAGTTGCTATTGTGGCGGCATCACAAAATGCGGGAGCCGAGTCAAAAGACAATTTTTATGACCAGGCTTACCGGGTTGTGAAGGAGGTTCTGGATAAGGCGGGAATGAATCGGCAGGAAATACACACGGTGGTTAGCGCATCGTCGGATATTTTTCATGGAGGAATATCTTGCGCGAACGCATATTACTGGGAATCTTCAGCCGCATTTCTAAAACCTGGGTCCCGTCAGGACGGAGAGTCGCTTTTTGCGCTCGCATACGCTGCGATGCGCATCATGACTGGCAAGCACGATACTGCTCTGGTTGTAGGGCTTTGCAAGGGATCCGAGAATCCGGAAAATGACACCTGTACTAACATGTTTGCCGACCCCTTTTATCAGAGAGAAGTAGGTCTGAATGAAACGATAGCTGCTGCTATGCAAATGAGACTCTACACGGAGTGTTTCGGGGTGACGGAGGAGCAATGCGCTAAAGTGGCCGTCAAGAACCTCGGGAATGCCTTGAGGAATCCCTATGCCCACAAAAAAGGGGCCTACACGGTCGACGACGTTCTCAATTCAAAAAGAGTCATCGATCCCTTAACCACCATGCAGATTGCTCCCAAGTCTGAGGGAATCATTGCTTTGGTCCTGGCCTCAGAAAACGTAGCAGTCAAACTTACTGACAAACCTGTTTGGATCAAGGGCTATAGCAGTTCATTGGATACTTATAATTTCGGCGACAGAGATCTACTTAATGGTCAATTGAAAAACGCAGCATCCAGGGCTTACAGGATGGCCGGCATTACCAACCCCAGGAAAGAGGTGGATTTGGCAGAAATATCTGAGCCTTATGCTTTTCAGGAGTTGATGTGGTGTGAAGATCTGGGTTTTTGTGAAACTGGTGGTGGTGGGAAACTGATCGATAGTGGAATCACCCAGAGAGACGGTGAACTTCCAGTCAATGCGTCTGGCGGGGTTCTCGCAAACAACCCCTATGTTTCCAGAGGACTGCAGCGAGTTGTTGAGGCCTTTCTTCAGCTCAGGGGCGAAGCTGGGGAACATCAGGTTGGGAAGAAAGTAAAAACGGCGCTGGCCCATGGTACTCATGGTTTTGCCGGTCAGTGCCACGCCGTCGCCATTTTGGGCAGCTAGGAGGTGCAGGAATATGGGACAAGCGGTGGCTATCATAGCCGTGGGCCAGACCAGGCATGGAAGAAGGATGGATGTGTCGTATCCCGATTTAGTAAGGGAAGCGGTGGTGAGGGTTTTTGAAGACTCCGGGTTGACCCCTGATGATATTGATGGTGTGGTTTCAGGGACTATGCCCTCTATGATGGAAGGCGTGGCTCTGACTCATTTCTACTTTGCGGACGCCATGCAGGCTGTTGGTAAACCGATAATGAAAACCGAAACATGCGGTTCTACGGGGGTATCCATTGCCCATACCGCCTTTTATTGGGTGGCTTCCGGGATGGCGGACATTGTCCTGGCGGTTGGTCATGAAAAAATGAACGAAGGGGACAGCCAGGCCACCATGACTACGGTGTGTGAGCCATTCTACCAGAGACATTTTGTTGCGGGAGCGCCTGGAGCATTTTCAATGCAGTCCAGAGTGTGGATGGACAACTTCGGAATTCCGGAAGACAAGGTGAGGGACGCAGCGGCCTACATTTCAAAGACTCATCATGACAGCGCCTTTGATAATCCTTATGCGCACGTGAAATTACGGGTTACTGTTGATGACGTAAAGAACTCCAAAATTATTACCTATCCCATCAGGCTTCTGGATGTTTGCCCAAACTCCGATGGCGCTTGCGCAGTAATCTTTGCATCTGAAGAAACTGTCCGAAAACTCGGCATAAAAAAGGTGGCGTGGGTGAGGGGGATTGGTTTTAGAGGGGAAGAGTACTATTTCGGAGACAGCAATAAGGCCGTATGGCAAAGCGCCATTCAGGCAGCCAGAGAGGCCTACGATCAGGCCGGGATCAGCGATCCGAGGAAAGATCTTGACGTCGCGGAAGTCTACAATCCTTTTACCTTTCAAGAAATGATGTTTTATGAGTGTTTCGGCTTTTGCGGCTTTGGGGAGGCTCCTGATCTTGTTCTGAAAGGGACCTTCGCGAGGAACGGAGACCTGCCCTGTGATCCGTCTGGGGGCACTCTATGTACCAACCCAATTGGCGCCACTGGACTCATCCGAGTGGCTGAAGCCGCTCTTCAGGTGATGGAAAAAGCCGGGGACCACCAAATTCCAGGGTCCAAGATGGCTCTAGGTCATGCCATGGGAGGCGCTGACCAATTTAATGGTGTCATGATTGTTGGATCGGAACTCTAGGACCTTACAAGGGAGGAAAATAAGATGGCTAAGGAATTCAAGACGCTATTGACGGAAATCAAGCTTCCTTACGAACTGGCCTATGGGGCAACCTGGACAAAGTTTTTCGAAGGCATGAAGGAAAAAAGATTATATGGAACAAAGTGTTCCAGATGTGGCAGGGTTCTTGTTCCTGCCAGGTCGTTTTGTCCCCGTTGCTTCGTAGACACGGACGAGTGGGTGGAAGTGTCTCCTGCGGGCACGGTGTTGACATGGAGCTATGCAAACTACAGGTATTACGGCATGCCCATAGATCCTCCTTTCATCAGCGCACTGATCAAACTGGACGGCTCGGACGTAGGTTTTCTGCATATCGTTGCGGGATTTGATCTCAATGATTTTGAGGAAGTTAGAAAAACGGTGAAAACTGGAATGAGGGTAAAGGCTGTTTGGGAAGAATATCGGAAAGGTCACATTATGGACATAAGGTATTTTGAACCCGAATAATTAACGAGGATTTCTTAGGAAGTCCGTTTACCCTTTATGACAATAAAATTTCTGGTTTCCGGAAAGCCTAGTCTTTCCATTATCTGCAGGTCAGAGCGAGGAGCCATGTATTTTGACGAAACCCACAATGCATTCAGGGAATCAGTTAGAAAGTTCGTGAACAAGGAAATTAACCCTTTCATGGATCAGTGGGAAGAAACTACTGTTCCACTCCATGACTTATTTAAAAAAATGGGTGCCCTGGGATTTCTTGGAGTGCGATATGATCCCAAATATGGGGGACAAGGCCTTGACTATTGGTTTGAAACAGTCCTCTTGGAAGAATTGGGGCACATTCATGGTTTAGGCGTACCCGTGGCTATTTCCGTGCAAACGAATATGGCTACGCCGGCCATTGCTGAATTTGGAAGCGAATATCTCAAAGAAACTTACCTTAGACCCGCCATTGCCGGCGAAATGGTTTCAGCCATAGCCGTCACGGAGCCGGGTAGTGGTTCCGATGTCGCCTCGCTTAAAACCAGAGCCGTCAGAAAAGGGGATCATTACATTCTAAACGGTTCCAAAATATATATCACTAACGGTTGTCAAGCGGATTTTCTGACTTTACTTGCCAGAACCAGCGATGACCCCGGTTACCATTGTTTTAGTCTTTTTGTTGTTCCTACGAATCTGCCGGGATTCACCGTTAGTAAAAAGCTGAGTAAAATGGGTTTAAAAAGTAGTGACACGGCGCTACTGTTTTTTGACGATATGAAGGTGCCGGTGGAAAACCTTATTGGCAAAGAGGGCGAAGGCTTTATCTACCAGATGAAACAGTTCCAGCATGAAAGATTTACGGCTCTGCCAGTCGCCTACGTTGCATCGAAAGATATGATCGACATGACCGTGGAACACTTGAAACAGAGGATTGCTTTCGGCAAGCCTTTGATAAAGAAGCAGGTTTTGAG
>JBMFSZ010000131.1:0-8835 GCA_049967315.1 Desulfomonilaceae bacterium | reverse complement strand
CTTTTGATCGGTCAGTCAAAGTTGTAATAATCACCGGATCGACGGAGGGAAAGAATTCCTTCAGCACTGGAGCTGATCTAAAAGAACGCGCTGGCATGACGCAAGATGAGGTTAGACATTATATCAAGACAATCCGCGACCTATTTACATCTGTGGAAGAATTCCCCAAACCTGTAATCGCCGCTGTCAATGGTTATGCTTTTGGTGGAGGCTTGGAACTAGCTTTGGCGTGCGACATAAGAATCGCGGCTAGCAGTGCGATCGTGGGTCTAACCGAAACTTCTCTCGCTGTAATTCCAGGGGCCGGGGGGACACAGCGCTTGCCCAGAGTTGTTGGGATAGCCAGGGCGAAAGAGATGATTTTCAGGGCCAGACGGATTTCGGCCAAAGAAGGACTCGAGTATGGTCTGTTTCTCGAAGTGGTAGAACCGCAAAACTTGATGCAAAGAGCCCTGGAGATTGCCGGTGAAATCGCCCAAAACGGGCCGGTCGCGTTAGCACAGGCTAAATACGCCATTAGCAAGGGAATTGAAGTTGGTTTGCCAATAGGGCTGGCTATAGAATCTAACGCGTACGCCATAACAATTCCAACCAAGGATCGTATCGAGGGTTTAACTGCTTTCAGAGAAAAACGAAAACCCGTTTATATTGGTGAATGACGGAGGATCACGAATGGCTACTCATGAATTGAATTACCCGAAAAAAGTTCAGATCAATGACATAACGGTGCGCGACGGGTTCCAGCACGAGGAAATCTGGATTCCAACCGAGGCTAAACTTTTTTACCTCGAGGAGTTAATTCTATGCGGTATCAAGCATCTTGAAGTGACTAATCTTGGTAATCCTATGTCGATGCCTCAGTTCAAAGACGCCGATGAACTCCTAAAGAGGCTCCGGAACTCGAAAAAGCTTTCTCGTGCAGGTATAAACTGGAACGATATTACGCTCACAGCAATTACTATCAGAGAGAAGGCGGTGGACAGGGCTATAGCTGCAAGAAAAGAAGGCTGGGGTCCAGACAGGATCCTCATGATGGTTTCGACCGATGAGGAGCATCACTTTGCAAATTCCGGGACAACACTGCCTGTCTATTGGGAAGAGGCCAAGAGATGTATAGAAAAAGCCAGGGATGTGGGTATCAAGATGAACGGCACAGTTTCGACAATATGGGGATCCCCCATCTCAGGCCCAACAAAATTGGAGGATGCGGTTGAGTTCACTAAGCGATGGTTGGAAATAGGGGCCTATGACATAGAACATGCCGATCACGATGGAAGCGCTCCCCCTAATCAGGTCTACAAATATTATTCAATGATTCTGGATGAGATTCCTGACAAAAGATTGCATATTGCGCATTTTCACGTCACTCGTGGCTGGGGAACCGCAAACTGCCTCGCTGCATTGCAGGCAGGCGTCGAAATTTTCGAGGCAACCCTTGGAGGTTTGGGGGGTCAGCCAGCTAATTTTCTCGATCGTGTCCCTGTTAGCGGAACAGGATCATACTACTATAGAGATCCAAATGTAGTAGGACTACAATGCATCGAAGATATGACTGTTATGATGGATGAGATGGGAATCGAGACGGGAATCGATGTGGACAGGCTTCTAGATTTGGGGACAATGATGGAAAAAACCATAGGACGGCGACTGAGATCCGAGTCTATCTTAAATCGGAGGATCCCGAAACAACCTCGTCTGGAATACAAGCGAAAAGGCCTGAGCGAGCTAAAAAGGAAACTTGGCGAAGCCCCTGATCAAAAAATTCCATCTTTATGGCCAGAAAAAGCGACTTACAAACCTAGGGAGGATTGAGCTATGAAACCCCTTTGGATTCCCTCTGCGCAACGGGTTGAAAATTCGAATATGATGCGTTTCATCAAGAGGGTTAATGAGAAATACACTCTTTCTATATCGAACTACCACGAGCTATATCAATGGTCGATAGATGCCCGTGAAGATTTCTGGGAGACGGTTTGGGAATTCTGCGGGGTAATAGCGTCCAAACCATACGACAAAGTTCTAGAAGATACTCCAGAGATTATAGGCGCGAAATGGTTCTTGGGGGCCAGGTTGAACTTCGCTGAAAATCTGCTCAGATTTCGCGATGAGCAGGTGGCTATTGTGTTTAAAGGTGAAGGCTTACCGGTCCGCAAGATTAGCTACGCAGGTTTATATGATGCGGTCGCTCGCATGGCCGCTTCTTTGAGGGCTCTGGGTGTCAAAGTTGGGGATCGCGTTGCGGGATATGTCCCTAACATGACAGAAACGGTCATAGCAATGCTTGCCACGACAAGTATCGGGGCGATATGGTCCTCATGTTCCCCTGATTTCGGAATCAAAGGCGTGCTGGACAGGTTTGGCCAAATTGAACCAAAAGTTCTGTTTACCGCAAATGGCTATTATTACAATGGGAAGACTCATGACTGTCTCGAAAAGATATCCGGAATCATAAAGCAACTGCCTAATATTCAAAAAGTTGTTGTCATACCGTATACCCAGGCAAAACCTGATATCAGCATGATTCCGAATGCATCGCTTTTTGAGGATTTTATGTCCAAGGAAAAGGGGTTGTCCATAGAGTTTGAGCAACTCCCATTTGACCACCCTCTTTACATAATGTACTCATCTGGCACCACAGGTTTGCCCAAGTGCATGGTCCACGGCGCAGGGGGAACACTGATTCAGCATCTCAAAGAACACGTGCTGCATTGCGATCTTAGACGTGATGACAAGACCTATTATTTTACAACCTGTGGATGGATGATGTGGAACTGGTTGGTTAGCGCCCTTGCTGTTGGAGCAACCGTAATTCTCTTCGATGGTTCACCATTTTATCCCGATGCCGGGGCGATCTTCAAGTTAGCTGAAGAAGAAAAGATGACGATTTTCGGAACGAGCGCCAGATACATTTCAGCTATAGAAAAGGCCGGGCTTAAGCCAAAGGAACACTATGATTTGTCATCCCTCAAGTTGATGTGTTCCACGGGATCGCCTTTGGCAGAAGAGAGTTTCCGTTACGTTTACCGCGATGTCAAAGAGGACATTGATCTGGCTTCAATTTCAGGAGGAACAGATATAGTTTCCTGTTTCGGTCTCGGGTGTCCGATACTTCCGGTCCATGAAGGGGAATTACAATGTCGAGGGCTTGGGATGAAAGTTCAGGCGTTTGACGGCTACGGAAAACCCGTACTTGGGAAACAGGGTGAGTTGGTGTGCACAGCGTCATTTCCATCCATGCCCATTTATTTCTGGAACGACCCAGACTTCAAGAAGTACCGATCCGCCTATTTTTCCGTTTTTCCGAACGTTTGGCACCACGGAGATTATGTAGAGATTACTCCAAATGGCGGAGTCAAAATTTACGGCCGATCTGACGCTACTCTTAATCCTTCAGGGGTAAGAATTGGAACGGCCGAAATCTATAGACAGGTGGAATCTCTTGATGAGATAGCTGACAGCATTGTAGTGGGTCAAGACTGGGAAAATGATGTCAGAGTGCTACTATTTGTCAAGCCAGCCGCCGGAGTAGTGTTGGATGAAGCGCTCAAGCAGAAAATTAGGAAAACGATTAGGGATAATACCACCCCAAGACATGTTCCAGCTTTGATACTACCGATTGAAGACATCCCAGTAACATTGAACGGTAAAAAGGTCGAACTAGCGGTTCGAAATGTTATTGAGGGGAAACCGGTAACAAATAAAGACGCTTTAGCCAATCCCGAGTCTCTCGATCAGTTTGCTGGTATACCAGAACTCACGAAGTAACAATTAGTCGATGTTCCTTTTTGAGCCTGCCGTAATTCCTGCGCGGCAGGCTTCTTATTTACTAAGGGTCAGCGAACCTTGTTTCCAGTTAGATCAAAGGTTACTAGTCTGTGAAAATCAGCCGATGACTCCGGCCTCTTGTCGGTCCCATAAACATCCATCCTAACATTTTGGCCTTCTACGGTTACGAGCGCCCATGCCCAGAGACTCCGTGTGCTAGATTTATCGCACGGCCAGTTGATTGCGGCTCTAGGGTTCTGGAAATGCCCGTCGTACAAGATCAAATTGCGTTGGACATCTCCTATGGCCCCGTTAAACCTGTACAGTTCTGAAGTCAAACCGCCTATGGTGGCCTGCCAGCACCCATCGACCAACTGGATTTGGGTGTTGTGTTCATGACCACAAAAATACGCAACGACCCCATGTCTTGTTAAAATATTCCAAAACCTGTCTCTCTCCTTTCTTCGATCAATTCCGGAATAATTTGAGCAAATGTAATCAGGATCGAAGAAAGGCAAAGAATCCCAGGTATGCCCCCCACCTGGAAAGGCTGGAGGATGTGAAGCGACAAAAATTTTACATCGCCGGGATCTTGCTGAATCCAAATCCTTTTCCAGCCATTCCATTGTTTCATTTGAAAAGGAATTGTTCTGATACATGGTGTATGCTGAAAGAACAACAAAGTGACACTCGTGAATATCGAATGAATAAGTTAGTCCAAGGTCCGATTTTGGACCATTATCGGGGCTTAACATGTCCCGCAAAACATCTTTGAATACTTCAAAATTCTGGAGGGATGGCATGTACGCGTGACCGTGCTTACCACATCGGACATTCCCTTTAGATGCGTCAAACGTTCCTGCCTCATGGTTTCCGACTGTCACGCGAATCATAATTTTTCTCTTCAGAATCGGTTCCATTGTTTCACGCCACTTGGCAAGTTGTACCCTGTTACACTCTGATGTTGAAGTTGCATCCCTTGCAAAATATCCCGATATCATATCGCCAGGAAACAGGACTAATCCAATTGGCGTCGCTTCATTTATTTTTAGCAAATGATCTCTTACCAAAGGCAGTATTGGGGAAACACCAGAATTATCGTCAGAACATCTTGTTGTGGGCAGATTGCCCCGACTGTCAGAAAAAACAGCGAACCTGAACGTGTCCCCAGCTAAAACCAAACCGGCAAAAACCAGAATACTTGCCACAGCGCTCAGAATCATTTTGAAGATTTTCACACTCATACCTCCACCGGAGGTCACTTCCACACTAAACACCCGATTGATGCAAAGGGCTTATGCTTTTTAGGTGACCGAAAGATGAAACAGATGTTAAACTACCCAAGATTTCTTCAAGATATCAGTTAAAAAGAAAGAGACGGTGGGCTCTACCAGTAAACGCTTTGATTTTTTTTAATAAAATATGGGAAAACTGGATTAGGAATGGTCCTGGGTCATCAAGAGCGAACCACGCCGCTTCTTGAACCCCGGCGAATGACGTTACCCAGTCTCGCATTGAAAGAGAATTTTCCCGAAAATATGTGTACGACGATCTGAAATCACGATCTTCAACAAACCATTTTCGGCCTTCGACTTGTTGATCGGACGGAACTTGCTGTCCTGTCCTGTCCAGGTACATCGCCCGAACGACGTCCAGACCATTCTCGCCCACAAAAAGTCGGAAACTAGCCCCTATTCTAGCGTTTACGTCCAAAATTTTATATAGACCATCTCTGGGATCGTATCTGAAATCAATGTCTACAGGCCCTTTGTATCCTATCTCTCGGAGGAATTTCCTGGAAATAGACTCGATGGCCTGATTTCGGCGACATTCACCAAGCGACGCATAGCCAGTTCTCACAGGGGCCTGACGGACTTTTTTCCCGGTAAAAGATATAAGGCAGTTTGAATGTTCGTCGAAATAGCCGTTAAAGATCCAGTCCTGAGTTCCTTCACCGCTGATGTACTCCTGTAGCAGGACATGGGGGCATTCTTCCTGTTGGTAAACGTCACACTGTGAAACTAGTTCTTCAAAATTGTGAACTATTACCATTCGTTGCGAAGGTCTAGTTTCTATGTCCGTCCATTCACTCGCCTTGAAAACTAGCGGGAATCTCGCTGTTTTTGAGAATTCCTCAACTTCGGGCTTTGTCTTTGGAGCAACGGCTCTGGCAGTTGGGACACCATGTTTTTCCGCAATCAGTTGCATCTCCCACTTGTTGCTGAGATTTGGCACCATATCTGGATCCACCTCAGGCATGAAGAAAAATTCTTTCAGGACATGGCCGTATTTTGCAAAAATGCATGCAAAGGTATCAACTGTTAGTAAAGGGACCGCCTTACCGATTTTTTTGGCTACCGTGATTATGAAATCAACTATTTCTTCTTCTGACGTGGAAGATTTAAGTTCGTGAATAAAAGTTTCTCTGAAATATCGAGAGGTAGCGGAGGGAATGTGGAGTGAGCCACCTATACCGTATACCGGGACTCCCAGTCGACCGAGGCTCCTTGCAGCGCCAAGACCTATATGTGAATCTTCGACGCATTTCAGTACAAGGGCTGGGGTTGAAACATCAACGTCTTTAAAAGCGTTGTCTTTCAAATTGTGCTCCGGCAATGGATAATAACCAAAAAGGAACACTCGTGTAAATTAAAAAGCCAAGCTAGCATGTGCTAACTTGGCGGGTGATGGCATTTCTGGTGGAGCTGGACGGGATCGAACCGACGACCTCTTGAATGCCATTCAAGCGCTCTCCCAACTGAGCTACAGCCCCTGGTAACCTTTTGTTTATAGCTTAAGCATTGTCTCTCTGTCAAGTACATTTCAGCCATCTATGTTGATCGTGAATCCCAGTATCTCTGATGGATCGCTTATTCGTAAGAGATGCAGAGGCGGATCCGTTTTGATTTCGCCTTCCTTGACCCTGTGCATTACGTCTTCGATGTCTTCGACTTTTATACTCTTCTTGGTTTTGAGATCTTCAAGTTCCGGGATCTTGCGAAGAGCCAGGAAGACATACAGCATATCACCAGCATTCTTGGGATTATAAACGAACCCAGCCTTCCCGATCGGTATCAGCACGGGATCGTAAGCTGTTACTTTCCCAGAATCCCTCATCAACGGCTCGGGATTTTTTACACGCTTGCTCTTTTTAAGTGGAGCTGGATAAAGAGCGATTACACCCTTCACACCTTTTCGATAAACGTAGAGATAACCGTCAACGTTGCTTTCGAACCGTAACTTGTATTGGTCGCCCTTTTTGAAGGGGGTCCCAAAATTTTCAGGCTCGGAAAAGTCTTTAGAACCTTTGGACTTGATTGTTATCTGACTACTGACGCCGATAATAGGATACGGAATGACCAGTTTGTCCCCAGGGCTAATTGCATTGGCAGAAGCCAATTTGTTATACGTTGCCAACCCACTGGCAAGGGAAGCATTGCCCATCATACTTTCAGCAATTCCATCAAGCGTTTCGCCTTCCTTTACTGTAACCGTCATTGTATCCTGGTCATTGCCATCCTTTTTCGGACTTTGCAACTCTGACCAAGGAAACGTCTTGAAGTATTCGCTTTTTAAAGTTAGAGGAGGTTTGACTTCCTCAATCGGGGGCAATGGAGGCGGTTCATCCTTCTTTTGAAAATAGGCGCACCCGGACATCAAAATAAATACATTAAGGATCGTTAACAACGAGAGGAATCGCTTCATGAAATCCTCCTAAAAGGTGACCACTTCAATCTCTATTTTGGTCCAGGAACCAAATGACTTTCCGGCTTGGGCACTTGAACCCCAGCTCTGGCAGGGAACTGCTGTGAACCTTCTTGAGGCGGCCGCCACTTTGATATAACCGCATGGACTTCATTTTTGGTCGCCTGCGGCACATAAGCCATAAGTTTATACGTCATGCCCTCTATAGGGAGCGCCAATACCGACGATCTGACCGCCTGCCATTCGGGAACAGCCACTAACGCTACCTGCACGGTCGCGGCGGCGATGAGAAACCCTGTAACCACCCCCATGGCTGCGCCCAATATTCGGTCGAGCCACCCTAGGTGGGTAAAATCAAGAATAGCTTCAAGTAAACGCCTTATGATCACAAAAAGAGCCTGGGCTAAAATAAAAATCAAGACCATGGAAATTATAATCGAAATCTGGGGATTTAATGACGAAACCTTTGCGAGTTGGTTTTGAACCAATGGATAGTAACTAGTGGATGCCCAGACGCCCACAGCCAGGCCAGTTAAAGCGGTCAGTGATCGGACGAACCCTTTCCAGAAACCAAGTATGAACGTGATTAGTATAGTAGCCAGAATAAATATATCTATAGGATTGCTAGCTTCTATAAAACTCATACAAGACCTGCGAGGCTAAATCTCGATCCGGAACATAAATGAACCCAGCCACAAACAAGAAATTAAAGTGCTGAGTCAAATTTCAAGCAGTCGAAACTCTTGAAAGCCTACGGGCTTTACAAAAAACCAAATATATAAGCATCCGACATCCCTTCTATTATTAAACGAGTTATTTGTCAATAATAATCAACATGTTTATTAAATAATATAACAAACTAGATTAGATATTAAGGGCCAACCATCACCTGTTGGAATCTTCATTGCCTTGTTTGGCAGAAGCAGCGGCGGCGTCTTGTTTTCCGCTATCGGCTTTTACTACGCTCCCCTCTGTCAGCCCCGCAATTTTTTGACCAATAATCTCCCTGGCTTTCTGGTCGCTGGTGAGATTGAGAGCCTTTTTATAATCTTCGGCGGCATTAGCATTTTCCTTTTTAGCCAGATAGACCAGGGCCCGGTTTTCATAAAATGACGGATTTGAAGAATCGATCGAAATGGCTTTTGAATAATTTTCGAGGGCTCGATCAAAGTCACCTGTTTCATGGAAAATAAGTCCTCGATTATTATAGCAAATCGCATCCTCAGGATTCATTTCCAACGCTTTGGCATAATCGTCTAACGCCTTGTCAGTTTTTTTAAGCTTGTAATACGTGTCACCACGAACCCTGAATAATTCAGCATGATCCGGACCAATCTCAATTGCGTGGTTAAAGTCGTCGAGAGC
>JBMFSZ010000130.1:0-8871 GCA_049967315.1 Desulfomonilaceae bacterium | reverse complement strand
CGTATTATTTTATTTACTTTACTGGCGCAACTTGTCCACTCTGGCGCTCATGGCTCTCTTCCTGGCTTCCGAAATTTTCCATTGTATCACAGACCTCCACTTTTGATCTTTTACCAGTGGAAGAGCCCGATTGTAGACTTCGATTGCTTTCGCATATTGATTCTTAGTCACGTATAGATTGGCTAAATACTCCATGGCCAAGTAGTAATCAGGCCTGAGCATCAACGCCTCCTGATAGTCTTTAATGGCGTCGTCAATCCTATCGACCATTTGATAGGCCGAAGCCCTCTGTATGTAGGCCGCTGCATCTTGAGGATTCAGGTCAATGGCTTTATTGAAAAAATCTATAGCGACATTCCAATCTCGTTTCATGGAGGCCACGTAGCCTTCACGAAAGTAATCCTGAGCGGTTGTAGCATGTCCTGTCATCGGTGACACCAAGACTGCAACTACGACAATCAGGACGAAATTCAATGTCCTTACCCGCAGGCTAGACCTTTCAAGTTTCCTCATGTTGAAACACCAGCTGAACTGAATATGAGAGTGTAAATATAATAGCACGAACATAGTAGAATGACAATTTGTTGCTAACATTTGATTTGAACATTTCCTGTTTGTTAATGCGACATTTCTGTTGTAATGTCTCTACGATCATCACCTAATTTCAAAACCAGGTTTGTCCGCAAAATGCCAAAATACATTAATCTGTTGACATTAATTAAGGTCTTGGTTGGCTTAGCCTTTCCTCTCATCCTTTCTGGTCTATGTTTCCTGGTTCTATACAACAACACTGACCGCGGTTTTATAATTTTATTACTGATAGCGGTCTTAAACGTACTGATTTTCCTGGGATCTAAAGTATTCTTTAATTACTCTTTGCTTCAGGCTGTACGTACATCCGCAGTCTGCGTACTATCGATAGTATTTTCTGTAATTTTATTAGAAGTAGTTTTTCCTGTTTTTTTACCCAAAGATTACTCACAGATCGTAGAATTGACAAGGACCGACAGGGATATGCAACGACTGGGCAATTTTAAGCCTGATCGTGTCTATGGCAAATTTGAAAAAGGCTCTGACTTTATCCGTAGCATCCAAAACGGCGCCATAGCGTGGCATAAACCAGGAGCGAATTTCATTTATTTTGGATATGACCCCAACACGAAAACGCGTTATATCAATTTTCACAAATGGAATTCTACGGGATATTTTGATCATGACTACAGAATAGTCAAACCTAAAAATGTTTTCAGGGTAGTCGTTATAGGGGACTCTTATGTTGAATCGGTACAGGTTCCTCTTGAGTCGACTTTCCACAAGCTTACAGAGGATTCGTTAAATGCATTCAAATCTGAGCTAAATCGAAAGCATTATGAGTTCATCGCACTAGGAAATTCAGGCTATGGACAAAGAGATGAATTAGATGTCCTCCGAACTCAGGGCCTCAAATATGAACCTGACCTTGTTATTATAGCGCTTTGCGGAAACGATTTTTGCGATGATGACCCAGAGCTAAAATGGGAATTAGTTATGGCTGGAGGAACCATCAGGCCAACTGTGAGAAGATTGGCCCATCACGGATTTCTAGCTTTAGCGTTTGTGAAAAAACGGTCCGAAGACATTTTCAGAAACAGGGTAAAAATGAACCCGGAATTGCTTCAGTGGTCCAGAGAAAACATTCCTAGAGTTGAGAAGGCGTGGACCCGAACATTGGATTATGCGAGAAATTCCAGAGATCTATGCGAGGCCAATGGTATAAAGTTTCTGCTATTGTACGTTGGATCTGAAATTGAGGTCAATTACAAACTGGATCCCCAGAAAACGATAGCTGCGCTAAAGGCCATGGGAGGACCGCACGCAACTATGAGTTGGGACATACCAAAGTCCGTGAGACGCATGAAAAGTTACTGTAAGAAATTTCATATCAACTTCGCCAGCATGGTCGGCCCACTAGCAGAAGCGCAACAAAGAACCGGCCAAGTAGTTTTTGCAGACCATTACTCTTTTTTCGGACAGCAAGTAGTTGCAGAAACCCTAACTTGCTTCATGAAAGAATTCACAATATTAGGAAAAACCATCTCTGACTCGATAGAGCACTGCTTTGAGTCGCCAACGCCGTTGGTTGGCCATTCCCATAACAATTAGCAATCGTGCCATGTATAACTCTGAGGCTGTGTATTGAAACTTGATTGCATAGGTTTTGGTTCGGTAAACATTGATGAATTCTGGGAGACGTCCTCTAAATTTCTTGAATTAGTCGGGATTTTACCTGGTCAGGAAGTAGTTAGGGACGTCAGGTGGTTCGACGAGTATTATGACACTCTCGGGCGAGTTGGCTCCTTAAAGGCCATTGGTCCGGGAGGATCTGCCGCTAACACAATTGCAGCATTGCGAAAAATGGGGTTTTCGACTGGATTTTTCGGATCCGTAGGGAATGATATAGAGGGGAAAATAGATCTTCACGAACTCGGCTCGATTGAAAACCTTCTCATCAAGCATAATGATCTGCCATCGGGAAGATGTCTTGCTTTGCTCAGCAATGAAGATCAATTACGCGATCGCTCGCTTGTCATTCTTCCAAACGCCAATGATTTAGTCCAAATGCAGACGGAAGATTTTGAATATTTTAGTAATTCTAACTGGATTCATTTGACTTCTTTTGTCTCGGAGGGCCCATTAAAGTCACAAAAGGAGCTTATTAAAGACCTCCCAGAGGGCGTTAACGTGAGCTTCGATCCTGGTGCGGTGTACTGTCGGCTTGGAATTAGCGCTGTGGAACCGCTAATAGCACGGAGCAACATCTTGTTCTTGAATAAAGAAGAATTAAAATCGCTGACAGGAACTGATCATATTGAAAATTCCGCTTCTAGATTACTTTCTATGGGCGTAGAAACAGTGATCGTCAAATTGGGCGCAATTGGTATCCGTGCATTCAGAGGTTCTGAATCATGGTTTCGTGAAGCGTCACATCCGCCACAGGTGGTTGATACGACCGGGGCAGGTGACGTAGCAGCGGCAGGGATGCTCGCTGGGCATATCCTCTCCTTGTCTATGGCTGATTGCTTGGCTTTAGCCGCCGCAGCGGCAGCAAGAAGCATTCAGGGATACGGACGATCGATGTACCCAGATAGACAATTTTTGACTAATTTTATTACAAATCTGAAAAGAATGTACCACGCCTGAAGATATACAGCCAAGGGGCATCTGATAGAAAAACGTAATCTGGAGCAACTATGATTGAAACTCAAAAACGTGTTTTCGTAACGGATTGCGAAGGACCTGTTACAAAAAATGATAACGCCGCCGAATTGGCAGAGGCCTTTATACCCGAAGGTGAAAGCCTGTTCCGAAAGATCAGTCTCTATGACGATTACCTGGCGGAAATAGAGCGGAGGCCTGGCTACAAGGCTGGGGATACCCTTAAATTAATACTCCCTTTCCTCAAAGCGTTTGGAGTTGATGACAGAACTATGAGGAAATTTTCCAGGCGCAATATCCAAATGATACCGCTTGCGGATAAAGTCTTGGGGAAAATCCACAGCCTAGCCCCATCATATATCGTCAGCACTAGTTATTCTCCTTACATTCAAGGGGTATGTGACGTAATAAGCTTTCCACTGGATTGCACATTTTCCACAAAGGTTACCTTGGATGATTTTGATCTTTCCGAAAATGATAAAAAAGCCATCCGGGAAACCCATAAAAGGATCCTGGAATTACCTGACATCAAAATACCGGAAGGTGCCAGCGAAATGTCAGACATTAACGGCCAGGACATTGAAACTATCGGTAGCCTCAACAGCCTTTTCTGGGATGAATTGGCTAGCCTTGAGATTTATGGCCTCGTCGAATCAGTGAACCCCATAGGTGGCAAGGAAAAGGCGCAGGCTATTGAAGAAATCGTGGAAATTGAAGGGACGTCTATCGAGAATGTTGTTTACGTTGGGGACAGCATAACGGATGCAGAAGCTTTTCGACTGATACGGAATGGTGGTGGGTTAGCCGTTTCATTTAATGGAAACAATTGGGCGGTTAGGGAAGCCATGATCGCATTGACCGGTTCCAACGCTCTCCCCATCGAGTGGATAGCTACGGCATTCATATTGTTTGGATCCGACAGTTTAGACGACTTGATGATTCAAAGGGTTAGCGAAAAAAATTTGGAGGATATTATTTCCAGAAGTTCCCGGATTAGAAAAACAGTAAGGACCGAAAAAATAGGGGCCTTGGGCTAAGATACAACAACATCTAGAAAACGTAAGGAAAAAACCTCCAGCTGTTTCTTTCATAATCAGGGTATGCGGGGTATCTTTCTTTGAGGACCTCTTCCTCCTTCCATGTCTTGACAACGTAGAGTGTGGTCATGATCAGCCAGAGAGGAAATCCCCACAAACTTCCCCAATACAATATGTAGCCCAGGAAGGCAAATATAACCGCGGTATACATCGGGTGTCTGACTTTAGAATATATGCCTGTAGTGATGAGTCGGCCACTGCGCCGAGGAGCAGCGAACACTCGAAAGTTCCGACCAAGTTCCCTGTAGGCCATCAAAGCCGCCAAAAATCCACCAATGCCCAAAATAGCGCCGACCCATTTTTGTAAAGACGGTACGTGTCGGCCGACAATGTGACTTTCAATTGGGGCCAGGATCAGCATCAGGAATTCCGCTATGACGTACCCCACCGATATTAGCTTGTAATCTCTACCCCTCCCACTCGTATCATGGCTGTCTCTTGTTAGACCTAAGGGGCCGCTTCGATCTCGCCCCCTATTTAACAAAATATAGTAAAGCAGTCCCCAGTGTAGATTATAAACTTGTTCAAATCCCATTCGGCGCAACATGACAGCCACAGAGGGCGATCTATGCCCGGAAAAACACATGACCAGGACAGGCCTGTCTTTAGGCCTTTTGAGAGCCGCTTCGTATAATCTAAGGCCCCAGGGGTAATTTTCAGCAGCGTTAAGCCTATTCCATTGGAACTCTGCTTTTGTTCGAACATCAACTATCCAGGTATCATCAGGCAGGGTCCCAATTTTCCACGGAGATAATGGCTTGGCGCCTGCTGACAAGGTGATGACTTCGGCTCCGAGCATTAAACTCAGCAGTCCAAATACCAATCCCGGTTTCGCCATCCGTTCGTGATCTGGCGGCCCATTTTCACTGGAATCGACGCTATCCAGAATCAGGTATGTTTGCAGACCGAAAACACAGAACATAAGGCCCCAAATTTTCCACCCCCAAGAGGCTCCAGTCAAAATTGTTACAGCCAATGTTATAAGAATAAGGGACGCACTTAAAGGATGGATCAGGAGTTCACCGTGAACTTGGGACAATACTTGAACATTCCGACCAGCAATCGGGAGGAAGATAAGGTAACTGATCAACTCCAGAATTGAGACTACGAACAACAAGACGCCAAATGTGGCTATAACAAATACGACGATCGAACTAGTCAGATTAACATGATGGAAAGAAAAACCTGTTTGGCGCCAGACTGAAACCAACCATGCCAAAACAAAAAGATAGAAAAGTGGCACGAAGCATCGCCGCCATTCGTGCCTTTCAAAAAAGTCCCGCAGTCTCAAGATGCATCTTTCCAATTAGAAAAGCTAAAAACGGTTCTACGAACCCCTCTAGGATGCGATTTACGAACCTAGAAGGTGTTGGACAGTTAAATAAAAATACAGACTTAATATTAAAACTGGTGACTACTTAGACCGCATTCTTCTAAGTTTCTTTAAAAGCCTCTTTCTAGCGGCCATTGCTTTTCTTTTTCGTTTCACGCTTGGCTTCTCATAAGCGCGGCGCTTTTTGGTTTCAGTAAGAACACCGGATTTTTGAACCTGTTTTTTAAATCTTCTTAACGCATTTTCAAAAGGTTCGTCTTCCTTTACATAGACTCCCGGCATTAAAAAAAGCTCCTTTCGTTCGATAAAGAACATCTTATGCGGATCTTGTCGGACTTACGGATTTTTGGCGCGATTTGCTAGGCCCTCAACACCCGACGTAAAGTCAACCAGACCTTTATACATTTATTTTGTTTTAAACGGATTCTCGCGCTGAACTTTTGAGAGCAACGCGCATGGGCATGTGTCGTGACGAATTTTTGTCGTTTCAGGTAATAATGGCTGGAAGTATCAAATCCCTTCGTTTCAGCGATCCCGAGCTTACAAGCCCTTTTCTTAGAATCACCTATATGATGCCTAGGAGAAACCTCCTGAAGGAACAGCAGATTTTAGTTCGATCCTAATTTAGTTACCGATTAAGGTCAAGCAAAATTTTTTAGTCGCTTGACAAACTCATCTGGGCCAGGCGTCTACGAACCGAATCGCTTTGAAATGCCGTGGGATCTCCCAGGTAATCACTTATAACCGTCCATTCATCCTTGTCCAATATTCCCTTAAGCAATTCGAGCCCCATTGTCCTGAACGGAATCAGACTCAATATTTCAAATCCTGCGTCTCTGGCTGCCATGGAAGCGCCCTGTTCCCGATCGATAAGGACTATGGCCTTACTGCACGAGACATTCCTGAGCTTTCGCCTCTCTATTTCGTGTCTAATTTGCTCGAAGGCTATCAGTTTACTATCAAATCTGGTTACAAGGTCATCGACCAAAGCCAGGTTATCCCCATCTTGAATTTCCCCTTCAACTAGCGCATGTTCCCCGTATTCTGATATCCTTCGGCGAAAATCTTCTAAAGATTTAACGCCTTCCATCTTCCGCGTGAAACATCCGGGCATTCTTCCAGCAAAGCACATTCCTGCTGCTATCGGAACCCCTGCCATAGCTATCCCAACAACTCGGACAACTTCAGGGGCCTCATTAGCGGTCATTTCAGCCAAAGCCGAGCAAACCTCGGTAAAAAGTTGAGGATAAGATATAAGTGGCCGCAGTTGAATGTACAAAGGGCTGTAGAGCCCGGAAACCAGCGTCCAGCCATCTCGTTTATCCCTATAAAAAGTCTTGATCATACGATTTTCATATAAAAGCTTTAGTATGGATCTTGCCGACTGAATTTTTTCTTCATGCCATGCCATTCCAGCCTCCCAAGGCGCCAAGTTATGCGCAAATGCATCTTTAATGAACTTCGGTTAACTCCTAAAACCGGGAATTGGGATGCCCACCGCCAAACCACGTCTTTCACTTTCGGATCACAATAAAGCCGTTGATCGCATTTCGGCAAGAATATTCGGTTAAATTCGATCCCTCAGATTAATCGTGGCAAGTTGACTGGGAGCAAAAAATATATTATTTTAAAGCACTAATCTTCAAATACGATGATATTTTTAAGGAACTTTTTATGCTCGCAGGCAAGGATTTTCTTATAGTAGGGGCAAGAGAAGGTGGTTACGGCGCATCAATTGCCCGAGCCCTAGTAAATTCTGGAGGCAGGGTTTTTGGAACTTCTCTTGATCCTCATAATCCAAAGGAAAAAACTTTCTTTGAAACCTCCAACATCAAGCTACTTGAAACACCCTTAAAATTTGACTGCGACCATCCAGGGCTAGTGGCGCAATCTCTGGACCTAATAGTCAAGGAACTTCAATCTCTCAATGTTATACGCCTGGAAGCGGCAATACACACTGTTGCGGGAGGATTTCCCCACCAGCCGTCAGTCATGAAAGCTGTAAGCGATATCCTTAAAGGAAAGCGCACATTTGGGGAAATGGCCACATCGGTTAAGCGAAATGTTTACTATGTTAACGCTGGATCCTTCGCTGACCTCGCCAGAGGCTTGGCCAGCCTGGTTGATGACCAAACGCAACTGGCCGCTCTAACATATAGAGGTGATTTACCTTATTTTATAAGCGACACCAAGGCATACCTAGAAAGATTGGCGTTGCGCTTGGCACGACAGGGTAACCGCGTTGTCATTGCAGCGCTGCCAGAGGCGTGGACCCAGTCATCACAGTTCTTCACTGGGATTGAACTAGCGGTAATTTATAATTATCTTGTTGAGTTGAAATCACTTCAAGACTTTATCCCCGAGGTATATCCTCTGTTTCAAAGAATGGAAGCGGAATTGAATGATTTGGAAGGCTTCCCACCGCTTCTCAACCGAATTGACGTCAGGTTGCATACCAGTTGGCGTTCTATTGTAGAAACATCCGACGTTGTAAAGCTCAACAGTTTTGTCAGCGAATTTTTCGGCGAATTGAGAGCTGATGGATCGTTCGTAATCCTGAGGAGGGCAGTAGAGATTATATCGGATTTTGTCCGTGAAGCCTCTGGGATAATTTTTGTTAACAAATTATTAGGTTCGGGAGGTTATTCATCCGGTGATGTACGGCAGGTTAGGTATCGGGATTTAAGTGGAACGACAAAAGTCGAATTGGCGACTCCAAGAAATAAACCCGAACTAGTAAAGGTTATTGAGCGCAAGTGGATCTCCTTCGATAGGCCCGAAATAGCGAGGACACTTTCCATGTATGGGCCCAACTTCCTCTTTCTCGATAGGGTCATCATGGAAGCGGGGGAACTTCATGAAGGCATGATGGGCTTTGCACGTTACACAGTGCCTACACCTGAGACGAACCCACTATTGAAGGAACATTTCGTAAATATGCCCGTATTTGGCGGACATCTTCAAATGGAAGCTGTAGCCCAGTTTGCAGCTTTCATGGTACTAAAGTTACTTAACGCCCCTAGGCTCCTTCCAATTTTGACCGGGACAGCCTTCCCAGATTTAAACACCATGGCCCCTCCGGGAGAAACTCTAACCATGATGGGGCGCATTAATATGCCTGACAAAAGAGACCTTGTACTAGATGCGTTCATAGAAAATCGCTATGCTCGTACCTATGGAACGATCAAAGGTATGATTCTAAACGAACGTCTCGTAAAAAAAATGCTTGCTACCTTCACCCCAGGG
>JBMFSZ010000129.1:0-8889 GCA_049967315.1 Desulfomonilaceae bacterium | reverse complement strand
GGTTGCCATGCTTGATGAGCCTTCGTACAAAGAACTTTTTCTGAATCCTCGTTCGGTTGTTTTTGTTGGTGTTCCACGCAAAAGTGGGCCGGGATCTCTCAATCCAGTTGATAACCTTAGGGCGTGGGGATATACGGGCGCTATCCACATCGTTCATCCTCATGTATCCCAAATAGCCGGTTTGGACACCGTTCCTGCGATTTCTTCCCTGAACGCCCCGGTCGATCTTGCGATTATTGCCACGCCTAGGGAAACAATTCCCGGGATTGTGAGCCAGTGCGCCTCCAAAGGTATTAAGGCAGTAATTGTCACCAACCAGGGTTTTGCTGAAGCCGATTCCAGGGGAAAAGAACTTCAGCGACGAATGCTAGAGGCCGCTCTTTCTACGGGAACGAGGATTTTAGGACCAAACACGCTTGGAGTTTCCAATTCGTTTGACCGCTTTACATCATCATTTATGCCCCTCAATCGTGAAGAAATCGCAATAGGGGTAGCCTGCCAGTCAGGAGTCTTTTTTGTTGGTTCTCCTCAACTTACCGGGGGGTTGGGAATAGGTATAGATGTTGGCAACGAAAGCGATATTGGACTTACTGACGCAATAGAGTGGCTGGGGCGTGACCGGCGACTCAAGGCGCTTGCAGTGCATGCTGAGGGAATCCAGAGGGGAAAACGTTTTCTGGATGTTACTTCAGAAGTATCTCTGCGAATTCCCATTGTGGCAATGAAAACGGGCCGATCTCCATTGGGGGCTCTGGCCGCTACGTCTCATAGCGGTTCCATGGCCGGTCAAGACCGAATTGTCGAAGCCGTGATGCGGAAGGCAGGCATAGTTCGAGTGGAAGAAAGTCAGGATATGCTTGATCTGCTAGGCGGATTTCTTCGTTTGCCACCGATGAAGGGACGCCGAGTAGCAGTTATAACCCTTACAGGAGCTGGCGGGATTATCCTTTTGGACACAATGCATCTTTGGGGATTAAGTGCCGCCAAACTCGACGAGAATTCCCTCATGTCGGTCCAAAGTCTGTTTCCGCCTTGGATGCATGCGGGCAACCCCATGGACATCTGGGCGGCCCTGATGAAGAATGGGATGAAAAAGGTTTATGGCGTTGCTCTCAGAGATGTTCTGAATGACTCTAATGTAGATGGGGTGATTTGCCTAGCTTTGGGGTTGGACAGTAAGAATCAGAAATATTTCAACGCAGTAGAAGAAATTCAGAATTTGTCCCTGGAATTTTCGAAGCCCCTGTTGGTATGGGTTTATGGCCCACAAGTAGAAGATGTCCGGGCTCAGATTAACCAATATGGTCGTGCGATGACAATTCCTAGTCTGGAAAGGGGTGTCAAAGTTCTGGCAAGAATGGCCCAATACGAAATGTGGCGACAGACAAGCGAGTAGCGTGAATATCTGGTCATTTCAATCCGGAGGCTTTGGCTATATTTTCCTGACACGCATGTTTAGAATTTTGTGATGATTATTGACAGTCACTGCCATATTTTTACCGAACGGATAGTCTCAAACACAACCGCCAAACCATCAATGGTGGTCGACCTGAGGCTAAACACGACCGGGGCCTATGACAGACTGCAACCGGAGTCGTTGCAGGAGTCTCTAGAAAAAAGTGGAATAGAAAAAGCCCTGCTATTGCCAACAGCTGGACCACAGAGGGTAGTTGATGTAAACAACAGGTTTATCGAAATAAGTTCAAAATGTAGTCGCTTAGGTACTCTTGCCACTCTTCATCCCTTGATGCGAGGCATGGAGGATGAAATTCAGCGTGTATTCGATTTGGGAATTACCGGGTTCAAGTTCTCAAGTTTTTCCCAACGATTTGACATATTGTCTTCGGAATCGGATAAAATGCTGACCGAAATCTTCAGATCGGCGAATTCCCGAAATATTAGGCCAAAAGTTGTCCTCGATACTTTTGTCGCAGCGGACGTCTATTTTGGAGCCAGACCTGAGCATCTTTCTACGCCTGCAAAATTGTCCCGGATAGTTGTTAGACATCAGGGAATTGATTTCATTTGCGCTCACATGGGAGGGCTCCTGGCAAAATTCGATGAACTCAGAGACTTGCTTCGACCAAATCATAATCTATACCTCGACACGTCCAACGCAGTTCATACGCTTAAAACGGATGAGTTCACAGAATTGTTGAGGATACATGGAGCTTCGCATGTCCTGTTTGGAACCGACTGGCCGTGGTTCTTACACGAGGAGGAGCTTGCCAGAATAGTAGCGCTTCTGACTAACGCAGACTTTTCTGAGTCCGAACAAGCCAGAGTACTAGGAGAAAACGCTAGAGACCTTTGTGGATTGTGACCAACTGTCCGATTCAGGGTGGCGGTTTGGGAGGAAACATTTGGAATATCCGGTAAGATTTGGAAGTGGCTGGGGGCGTGACGGTATCGGATTGATGGGCCAAGGAAAGATACTGACAAATCATGACTCAATAAGCCTGTACGGCAGGCAACATACTTCAATACTATTTAAAGTATTGCTCTGGCTAATCTCTGCTATAATGGTGGCGAATGTGCTGATAGTTTTGTCGTCACGGTTGATTTCAGTTTCTTCCGGGGGATTTCACGATCCAAGAGTAATAGCGCTCTGGCTCGTCGGATTTATCCTGGCAGTTGTAGTGGCCACGCTACTGACAAAATATTTTGGATCTTCGCCGTATTCGCGTAAAATTTCCAAGGCTTCTATTGTTGAAGTCAGGAGGGTAGGGCGGCAACTAAGACTCAAGGCAGCTCATGACAAAAAATCTCTTATGTTCAAGGTCTCTTTTGAAACAGAGGCTGAAAAAATAGCTCTGGAATTTGTGAAGGACAGTGGTGTAGATCCGCTACAAAACGACTGACTTTTAGTTTATTATAGATCGATCATTGCTCTGAGCAATTAGCTTCTTTTTTCGCAATTTGTCATATTCCGATGAAGAGTTTGTTTTTCGTAGAATTAGGTTCATCATACTTTGTGTTGAGAACCCCAATCACAACCGACCCGGTAGGAGGAAAACGATGGGAGCAAAGAAAATCTTGATGCTGGTAGGGGATTATGTAGAAGATTACGAAGTGATGGTGCCATTTCAGGCCTTGCTGATGCTGGGCTACACGGTTCATGCCGTCTGTCCCGACAAGAAAGCTGGAGACATAGTGCGAACCGCAATTCACGATTTCGAGGGAGATCAGACATACAGTGAAAAAAGAGGGCACAATTTCACGCTTAACGGCACATTCGCCGAAATCAAAGTAGAAGATTATGACGCTCTTGTCATCCCGGGCGGTCGCGCTCCTGAGTACATCAGGTTGAATCCCAAGGCTCTGGATGTTGTTCGCCACTTCTCGACGAAAAACAAACCCATCGCGGCCATCTGTCATGGCGCTCAACTGCTGGCTGCCGCAGGCGTTTTAACTGGCAAAAGCTGTTCGTCCTATCCTGCAGTGGGGCCTGATGTAAACTGCGCAGGTGGCAAATGGGTAGACATTCCGATGGACAAGGCCCACGTAGATGGCAATCTGGTAACAGCGCCCGCCTGGCCTGCTCACCCGGATTGGTTGGCCAGTTTCATCAAAGTGCTCGGAGCGAAGGTCGAAATCTAACCTGGGGCATTTGTAATGCTCTAAGAAAAAGATGAACAAAGGGAAGGGACCGTTAGCGCTCTCTTACGGTTATGGCGGGTGGACGGTCCCTAACCGGACAAGCTCAATGGAATTGTCTCATAGGCTTTCAATTGTGTCCTCTGTGGCCTATCACATAGACTTCGCTTTTCGAAATCCACGATTTGACAATGTCCTTAAGTTCCAGGTCGTGAACTTTTTGGACAAGATTGAGCGTAGCGTTTCTAGGCACGTATGTTGTGTCTCTCCCCAACAACAAAAGCCCCTCAGAGGATAGGAAATGACCCGCCTCGTTTATGATCTTGCGCTCGCAGTCCAAACCGTCTTTTCCTCCATCCCAGATCTGGGGATGATCCTTTGAGTAGTGACTTAACGCTCCAATATGGGTGGGTACGTATGGGGCGTTGCTAAAAATTACATCAAACGTTCCTTCGAGGTTCGAAAACCAGTCACTCTTCCGGAACTCTATTCCCGAAGCATGGCTTGCTTCGGCCACTAATATGGCGTTTTCCAGGAATTCGTCGCTTACATCTACGGCTATAACTTTGAGATTGTGGGTACGAGCACAATAAATTGCAAGCAGACCTAAATGGCCCGTCCCCAAATCCAGTACTCGTTGGCCATCATGTGTATAACGTCTGATTGCTTTACGAAGAAGTAACCCCGTTGAGTCGAAGATGTGATCGTGAACAAAGCTTACGGCATCGACCTGAAAATGTAAACCAGCAACAGCCAGTCGCAGCCAACGTAGCCTACAAGCCCCACTTAGAGGTTTCCAGAAGGAAAACCACAAGTCCAGTTCCGCCGTTTTCATCTGACAGCCTCCACCTTTCAAAGACAAAGCCATCCAGATTGAAAGAGTTCTGCTCCTAAACTACTATATATAGAATAGGGAGGCGGCTACTTGGCAGTCTCAAAGATCGTCAGGCGTCGCGCTTCCTCATTTGCCGAGGAATCAATTTCTCGTATCGATATGGTCCGTTGTAATCCAGTCAGTTTCTGCAAAAGCCTGTTTGTGCCACAAATACTGAAGTTAGTATTACAAAAAGCAATTGCCCTTTTATACCTAGCCTAACTATTTGCCGGTCAAAGATCAAATATTTTTATAAAATAAATTTGGTTTCCAATAATCAGAAAATTTCACTAATCACCCTAAACCCAACCTCAGGGGAAGATCAGCGCCGAAAAACCTTTATGAGACTTTTCACGATTTACCACCGAAGATTTTCCTAAGTTCCCCTTTGAGGATTTTCCCCGAGCCTGTTTTAGGTAGCTCTGGCACAAATTCGACTTGTTTGGGGACCTTAAAAGGAGCGAGACGTTGCTTGCAGTGGTCTACGATTTGAGAAGCGGTAAGATCCCTGCCAGGCTTGAGGACAACCATCAGCTTGGGCACTTCCCCCCACTTTTCATCCGGGTATGCGATTACTGCACATTCTAGGACATCCGGATGCGAGTAAACAACATTTTCGATTTCGACTGAGGCTATATTTTCGCCTCCACTAATGATGATATCTTTCGCCCTGTCTACTATGAGGATGTATCCTTCGGGGTCCACGTTCGCCAAGTCCCCTGTACGAAAATAACCGTCTCGAATGGCGCTTTCTGTTTCAGCTTGAAGGTTCCAGTAGTTCTTCATGACATTGTCGCCTCTGGCGATAATTTCACCAACGGTCTTTCCATCCCACGGGACATCTTCGTTGTTAGGGTCAACCACTCTCAGGTCAACTCCCACAACTTCAAGACCAGTTCTTGTCAAGTAACTGATTTTAGCATCATCGGGTTCGTTTTTCAGAGTGTCCTTTATGTTGCCAACAGTCAGAAGCGGACAGGTTTCAGTCAAACCGTAACCGGAAATATACCCGCATCCCAGACGTTCCATCATTCTTCGGGCATTAGCTGGTGACATGGGGGCTCCCCCAACCATAATCCATTCCAATGATTTAAGGTCATATTTCTCTAGGTCTGGTTCATTGAGAACGAAATTTATCATCGTAGGAACCATCATGCAGGACGTTATGCGTTCTTTCTGGATTGTTTCCAGAACTGCTTTGGGGTTGAACTGTCTTTGCATGACATGTTTCCCCCCCTGGAAAGTCACTGACCATGCAAAAAACGCATCGGCGAGGTGAAATAACGGGGCTATATGGTACCAGACGGTAGCGTCTTCCAGCTTAAAGGAGATTATTGTGGTTAAAGCGTTTGCGTAAATGTTTCTGTGTGTGAGCACAACCCCTTTGGGTCGACCCGTTGTCCCACTGGTGTAATAGAGATTCAAAATGTTATTCTCATCGGCTGGTTCGAAATATATGGGACTGTTGTGAGCCTGATCCAATAGGCCTTCATAGGAATGGGAGATCCAGGGCTTGTCAGCTTGTCCATCGCAAATGATAAAGATTTTGACAGTCTTTGCAGACTCCCGAACCTTGTTAATCATGTCTTTGTAATCGGCATGGAATACCAGGACCTCAGCCTCAGCGTCGTTCAAAATATAAACGTACTCGTCTAAAGATAACCTGGTATTCAATGGCAGGAGCGCTCTACCAGACTGAGCCATGCCAAAGTACATTTCCATGTAGCGGTGAGTATTATAATCCAACATCGCTACACGTCCCTGTTCAGATACGCCCAGCTCATTTATACTGTGTGTCACACGGTTGACCCGATCCTGAAGTTCGAGATAGGAAAAACTCTGTTCCCCATCTACTATGGCGGTTTTCTTTGGGTATAATTTTACCGCTCTTCGCAATATTCTGACTGGCGACATCGGGACTTGCATGTTTAGTTCCTTTCTTTCAAAGTTTCACAACAGTGGGCGTACAAAGCAAAAGCACAGAATGAAAAACGGGGTGATCACCCCGACGCGTGAGGTAACTGGAAATCAGCCAACAATTGATTTGAAGAAGAAAGTTTTACTGATGATGCCTACTTAGACAGTTTGTCGTCAAGAAAATTCTTTCAAAAAGGGCGCTTGTGTTCTGAACAAACGCCCTTTTTGCCTGGGCATTCTAATCGAAATCCAGCATCCGTGAGATCCAGGATTCCCTACGCTTTGAATGACCATGATGCTTTGAGGATTTGTGATCGTCGTATTCATATTTCTGATCGTGATGGTCATTGGTAGGAAAATAGCGCGTATCCTCACTGGATCTTTCGATGAGCTTTTCCAGTTCGCCTCGATCCAACCATATCCCACGGCATTTGGGACAGTAATCAATCTCTATCCCTAGCCTCTCAGAAAGCAAAAGGTCCACATTACATGTCGGGCAAAGCATTTTAACCTCCATTTATAAAGTGTTTTTTTCATGTTTGGCGCTAGACGGATATCCAACCTCAGTCAGGTTGGCATAGATCCGACGTGCTGATCCTGATTGTGAAAAATCGTTCGGTAATTAAGGAGATTTGTGGAAAGAATGCCGGCCTAAATAATACAGACGGAAGTTTTTAACAGGACGGGTGTGCTTTTTGGTGAAGAATTCAGGAGATGAAGATACCCTGGTTGACAACTGACCGAAAAAATGGCGGGTGGCGAATCGCACGACGATAAGCTTTTGAACCTGCTCCTGAATGTACGAAAAGAAACTTTTGATATATGACCAGGTCTCACGAACTGAGTACCAAGGTCAAGGCATCCTACACATGCATTTTTGGATTCTCGTAAAATGTCATCCGAGATCACTGGATCCGAAATGGTTCCATAGTTTATACAGCATGGGATCTTTTCCAGAGCAACGCGGCCATCCCGGTCATGACACCAGACGCACGCCGTCCACTGGATAGTTCCCATGCTGAATACAAGCAGGGCCAAGCAACAAAACATAGGACGCAACTTTATCACGCCAGCACTGCCTTCGATATGACACCAATTTTCTGATTGTCCATGAGGCTTTTGATGCATCAAGAGCCTAAAAAATCACTCATAAGGCATTATCCTGTTCTTCCACTACCTTGTCAACCCGACGGAATACCGACCGTACTGATGCCACTACTGTGCTTACTTGAGAGCCATCGCCTGTTCTGGGCAAATTTCCTGGCAGCAAAAGCAGGTTATGCATTTTTCAGGGTCAACTTCCGGAACGTCATGCTCAATTGACAAAGCTGAAACCGGGCATTGTTCAACACATGTTCCACAGCCAGTGCAAAGATCCGGGTCTGCCTTTGGTCGTAGCATAGTGCGCTTACGCATCAAATCTTGCACGTTTTCATTATGAAATAGGGCTTCACCTCCTAAAGGTGGCAATTTGAAATTATCGATTCTCTCAAGTTTACCGATAACTTCTATTTTTGCCAGATCGTAGCATCCCAGGCCAAATTCCTGGGCCTTTTGAAGAAACCGAAGCTTTGCTGGATCGCACCCCATCATCGTGGCGATTATCGCATCCAGGGCCACGGCGTTATCCGCCGCCAGTACAAGCCCAATGTCTCGAAGGTCCACCCCCGCGGGACCGTTGCCTTCCATACCAACTATGGCATCTACAATAAAAAAGTCCGGCGGGCGTAAACGAAAAACTTCAGTAACAACCTCATGAAATCTAGAGGGGTTACCAGCGGCTCTATGTAGGGCCGCCTTCTGTGCGCCAGGCAAGTAACCGTAGCTGTTCTTGATTGCTCCCGTTACAACCGTCAAACCATGGGTTTTAAATTTGGGCAAACTAATTACAACGTCTGATTCCATAACAGCTCTTGAAATACTGATCGAAGACATGAAGTCAGGATTGAAATCCCATTTAACCGAATCTGTTCCGATGTTGCGGTAATAGCCTTTGGCGGCTTCCATGAGCCCAGATCTTTCGAAGCTCTCCTCATTAGCTCCGTAGCTGAACAGACCAGGATTGTCTCCCACGACAATTGACGCCGGCCCAATAGACTCAACTTTGTCTACGACAGCCCTCAAAACGGCTGGGTTGGTTACTATACCCTCTTTCGCTTCTGAGGATCGGAGAACATTTGGTTTTATAAGAACTTTCTTTCCTTTGAAATTTTGAGGAAAGGTTTCAAATGCTTTGTCTATGACTGGTTTGATATTTTCATATGTTGCGGGTTCGATCAAAACTTTGAACATTTCAGCGCCTCACTTTTGAAACAGATGTGATTGATTGTAGGTACAAATGCTATATAATACCTTTTATTATTAATAGCTGTTTGCCAATTCGTCAAGGTAACTTCCTGTTTCGTAAGATTTTAAAATACCCACTGGGGCCTATTTCCGTTCAATTTTTGTGTATCTTCTAATGTTGTAGAAAATTTTTATTCGGTCAGAAAGAAAGGAGA
>JBMFSZ010000128.1:0-8910 GCA_049967315.1 Desulfomonilaceae bacterium | reverse complement strand
TGTCGAGGAAACGATCCGTTTCATTAAACAGAGTTACAATCTGGAAGACATCAGGGTGTTGACATATCAGCGCATCAAAAATATGGCCGCATTGGTATTGGCGGCGTGTTTCTTCGCTGCGGTTCATCTTGGTCACAAGCCTAAGCTCGAGATACTGGCTCTTCATGCGACACACGCCGCCCAACGCATTTTTGGAATTCCTGATTTTCATTACTATGCAATTGCCGATGGCATTAAGGAGATCCTTAGCAAAGCTGGTCAGGGCGCAATCTTTCACGAAAAGAATAAGGGAACGCCTAATCCTCAACTCTCATTGGGATTAACCTAAATTTTTGGGGAAAGTCCTGTAAAATGTGCGTGTTGTCACATTGATCATAATTATCAGTGTCAGTGGTCTTTTTTTGAATGATGTCTGGTTTCCCTGCCAGGCGCAGAAAACAATGTCAGGGAAATGTGATCTAATCATTGTATTCCGAGAGGCGCCTTGCATTCAAACAACCTGATGCGAGTTTGGTGAATATAAACATGTGCGTGCCACAATAGGAATGATGGAATTCGGCATCTTTTCCAGAATTCCGATCGACCACTAAGAGCAATTGCCGCTACCAGGCTCCTTGATTAGAACCGATCGAGTGAGAACACGTCCGGCTTGAGCAAATTACCAAAATCAAAAGTTGGCGTTGACATCATTTTTTTACCCCGGGCAGTGAGCAGATGCTTATACTCCATCGATAATCGAAAATGGGCGCCAGGTCCTGGCGACTTCGGTTGCAGGGCTGTCTGGGTAATAGAGGCGGAAAATACCCGTACCCTGCTCCACTTTGCAAAAAATCGGCGACCGTGCTTCAAGTTGACTAAAGAGTCGTCAATGATTAAGGTCGAGAGACGAAGAGACGTCTGAGCAACAGTCAACAGGGTCCCAAATCCGGAACTCACGATCTTGGGTAGGAGTTTAACTGCGTCGTGGATCATGATTCTCTGGGAAAACTCGTAATAATCCTGGGACTTAGTATAACCGGGATAGGACTTTTGATCTGGATCGTGGGCAAATGGGGACTCCCGTTTGGCAGCCTTCCGGGGGACATTAGTGTGGACAGACCCGGGTTTTCTTTTCGATTCCCCATCGCCACATCCATTATCCTGAGTTTAGCCCTTACCATACTATTGAATGCCATTTTTTGGTTCTTCCGTAAGTAAGGAGGCTAAAGAATCCCCGCATTTAACAGAGAGTTATTCTTTACATTTTGAATCATGTATATGGCTCTTAGGCAATCACAAATCTTGACCCCTTGGAGACCCTGCCTCCTCGATGGCAAGCAAAGCTCATATGTTACAGGGAGGCAGATCTAGGAGGGCTGACCAAAGCTTCCCCATCTAACACAACACTGCCATCCTGTTTGGTACACCAGGTCTTTAATCTCACACGGTTAATATCTTTTTTGACATCTATGACTTCTACGTGAGCGGTCACCGTATCGCCGATGAAGGCAGGAGCTAAAAAATTTAGCTCTTGTTTGACATATATAGTTCCAGGTCCGGGAAGCCTATTGGCGATAACGGCAGAAATTAAGCCGGCGACGAGAAGTCCGTGGGCTATCCTGGCTTTGAAGAATGTCTGCTGAGAGTACATCTCGTTAATGTGCGCAGGATTAAAATCACCCGTGATTCCAGCAAAAAGGTAAATATCAGATTCCGAGAGTGTCTTGGCAAATTCCGCAGAATCTCCAACATGAATCTGGTCAACGGTCTTTTGCCTCATGGCGCATCACCTCGCTTCGCAGAAGATTCACGTGACCTTTCCCTGAAAGGTTTAACTCTGACAAAGGAAAAGACAGGATTCCTAAAATCGATTAGCGTCCACACTTTGTCGGTTGAAGTTGGTTTCCATATTTAATGGACACCACTGAGCCATTTTTTGACGAATCGATAGTCACTATATGCAAATCGTCAAATTGAACTCCTATATTTCGCTCAGCCTTGTGGCCTATAAGAGTTTCGATTATAGGTCCTACTGTAGTGTCGTGTCCCACTATTAAAACTGTTTCACCTCGATGTTTTGTCATAATACTATCGGCTAACTCTTTAAAATTGTTACCGTAAATTTCTGGCTTGATTCCGAGACAAAACGCCAATGAGTGAACGGTCGCTTTTGTCCTGCCAACATCAGTTGTGTAAATTCCCTTAATGCCGGCCGACCCTACAGTGTGAACGAGGTCCACAGCTCTAGATTTGCCCTTTTCCGTCAGATTTCCCTCTTTGTCCCTATCCGCATGCCGTAGTACGAATACTGTGGTAAATACGCCCACTTGAGGTTGATCTTGACCACCAGCCTCGCATTCAACGCTAGAAACAAAGGAGAAAGTAATTGAGCCGAGAAATATGAGCCAAACCATCCAAAAGTTAACGCCTCTACGCATTTCGATATCCTCCTGGAATCTAATTTTTAGCGGATTGAAACTGCCACTTGGGATTGGCTCCCACGGCCACGTTGCCCATGCATCATTGCACTCTTGCGTGAAGGAACCGTCGATAAGACCTTGAATCCCTTCAAATCGGAATTGATGAATCTACCACTCCAAGGCTCTCAGAGGAACCTTGAAAATTGTTCCTGCCTCTTTCCGGAGCCTACCTTTCCCTGAGGCTAGCCCACGCCCTCGCAACTTCAGTCTCAAAGAGTATTGCCTGGCGCTGTGAGCCCGATGCAATTCCAAGCGTACTGGTTTTCACGGTTCGACACTCAGCATGAATACACTAACCCCAATCATCCCCCCTCCTCTTTAATGATGCAAGCGTCACTATCACAAAAATCCAACCGTGACTGATGATAATCGCCTCTATAGACAGGTCTACGTATTTAAAACTGATCCCCTTGTTCTAATAAAAAATGATTTCCCGTTCCTAGGCCTGAAGAGTCGCCGATATAACAACCAGATTGAGTGACCTGAGAATAATTTAAACGATAGCTTGCAACCATAAAATTGTGTGAACATGTTTCCGGAGCAATAATTGACATTTTTTGACAATAGGGGCGATCAAGGGTATTAGGTTGCTATAGTTAAAAAATATGGTATAATTTACATAGGTTCATTTTTATCAGCTTTAATTTATTGACAGAACCTGTAATTACGGGGGTTTACCCTGATGAGTATTGATAAACCTGTCCCTAGAAATTCTCCTGGAAGCAGCCCACCGGCGGCAGATCGATCTTTCTCTCCTACGAGTAACCCGCCCAGCCCTTATGTATTTCAGGGGCAAACCGGGGGGCGAGCCATAGGCCCCGATCCCAATTTTCCCGACTCCAACAGATCTTTTAAAGACTATCTTGATATCATACTCCGACGCCGCGTGGCTGTGATCGTCTTCCTGGCAGCCTCTGTGGTTATTTCCGTCTTGTACTGCTTTGTGGCCACCCCGTTATACACTTCAAAGGCCCGCCTCGAAGTCCTGGACAAGAAAGAAAAGACAGATCAAAAACTATCAGCGGAAGAGGCTGTTGATACAAGATCCTACATGAGCACTCAGGTGGAAATCTTCAAATCTAAACCAATAGCGGAAGCCGTTGTAAAACGGATGAACCTTCTTGAAAAAGAGGATGACACTTCCGCTGGCTTTAGCCTGTTTAAGGTTCCTGTCTATATGTGGCAAACAGTTTCATCGTGGTTCAAAAGCGATTCAGATTCAGATCAGGTGGGTGACCAAAAAGCCAGAAAACTAGCTATCCTGGCTGACTCACTTGCAGGGAGCATCGTGGCTAAGCCCGTAAAAACGAGCAACCTTCTAGAGATATCAATTGCCGCAAAATCACCTGAGAAAGCCAAAGAATTGTTGACAGCCTATATTAACGCGTATCTTGAATATAATCTGCAGAAGAGACGAAGTGAGAGCATACAGGCTGAACAGTGGTTAAAGGAAGAGGGGGTAAAGGTTGAAAAGAACCTGAGGGAAGCTGAAGCAAAATTATTGGACTTTTGCATTGATAACGGTATTGTGGTTTCCACTGAAGGGGCACTAGGACAGGTAATGGCCCTACTTAACAAGAAAATGGAAGGCCAGGTCAAATCCGAAGAAACCAGACTCAAAGCTGAGGTAAGAAAAGAAACCAAGTATTTTGCGCCGGATAAAAACTCCTCGGAATCAAACCAGACATACATAAGCAAACTTAAAGAGGATTTGGCCAAACAGGAGGCCGAATATACCGAGATGCAGGGTGTCTATTCGCCGAGCTACCCCAAAATGGTTTTACAGAAGAGAAAGATCAAGTTTCTCGAAGACAAGATAGCTCAAATTGAGAAAAATCTGGCGACCGGAGCTGCAGAGTCCGCGGAGAAAGTAGCAAAAGCGATCAGGGGAAGTGTCGATGAAACAAAGAAGGAAGTGTCTCGTGTTAAGGGACTCGAAGCGGAATATTCCATCCTCAAGAAAGAAGTTGACACCAACTCTGAATTTCTGAAGCTGATCCTCAAAGAAAGCCAGGAAATGGGCATCAAAGCCAGGACCATCGCTAACAACATGGTGCTATCCGATCCTCCGTCATTGCCCAGAGCTCCTTCCTGGCCCAAGAAAAAGCTGATACTGCTGATCGGAATTGTCGCCGGTCTCGTAGGTGGCGTCATGTGCGCTTTTGTATGGGAACAGTTGGATGATACATTGCAGAATCCGGATCATCTTTCTTCATCTGTAAACACCCGAAGGCTCGGCGTTGTTCCCGATGTAACCAAAACCGGCACATATTCTCAAAACGAACTCGAAGAGGGAATAATCGAATTCCTGGCGTATAACAATCCAAAAACCCCTATTGCGGATGCGATCAGGAACCTTCAAATGTCCATTCTGTTCTCATATCCTGACAACGAGATAAGATGTCTGGCTATTTCCAGTTCGTTGCCTTGTGAAGGAAAGACAATGCTGTCGGTTTCTTTCGCATCCGTGCTCTGTTCAAGTGGGAGCAAACGAGCGGTAGTGGTGGACATGGACATGCGGAAGCCCAGAATCCATTCCGTGTTCAAGGTACCCAAGAGCACTGCAGGGATGTCAAATTTATTGAACGGCAATGGCGACGCCATGACCGTGTCAGAAGTCATCCATGCCCACACGTCGATCCCGGGGCTTTATTTTATAACCGCTGGACTCATTCCTTCTGATTCTGTCGGCCTTCTCCATTCGCACAAGCTCAAAATGGTTGTAGAAGAGTTACGTTCGACTTTCGATTACGTTGTGTTCGATTGCCCACCTATTCTCGGCTTTCCGGACACTCCGATTTTAACGAGGCAGACGGACGGTCTGGTAATCGTGGCCAGGCAGGGTTATGTCGGGAAGAACGAGATTGTCGAAGCGATTGATCACGTCAACGCGGTGGATGGAGCGCACATACTAGGCGTGGTATTCAACCGGGCACACGCTCCGGCTTTGTATGGTTATGGTTACAAGTACGGATACCGGTATGGTGGGCATTACTACCATCAAAGCTACAAATATTACCACGACAGGACGTAAAAGTCAGAAATTGGGCCAGATAGGGCGATTGGCCAGCGAGGGGATAGCTTTTTTCGCTGTTTCAGCGACTTCCAGGGCCGGGCTGTGACTGAGTATTTCCAGATCCCTCCTTATTGATTCATCCTGAACATTCAGTTGAGCCAATGTTTTTGCGATGGCCAAATTAACATCCGGGTCAGCTTTCTTTATCACAGACTCAACAGCTGAATTTCCAAGGTTCAGAACGATGATGCGGGACATTATCCATCGTGATCTCACCTGATAGTTCAATTTCAGGTATTCCAGATCATCTGGTTCGAGGTTAGGAATCGCAGTCAGGGAGTTGAATGCCTTGTATCCACCCATTTTGACCATCTCCTGACAGAAAAACGAATCGCCTGGGTATGGAGTGCTGTCGCTATAACACATGATCCGTAATGTCAAGAGATTTTCGTGGCTTAAAGCATCCTTCAGAAATTTCTGTGTTAGCAATCCCCGATCAAGTTCAGCGTAAACTAAAGCTCCAAGACCAAAATCCAGGGTAATCGCCAGAAGACACAGGGCGGCAAATTTAGCCTCTTTTCGCTTTATAAGACCAATTATTGCGGCGATGGAAAGGAATATTCCTGAAATGAGCAACAATAACATGAATTCCATACGCCTGGATGTGACAGAATAATATTCTTGTGAGATGGAACGGTGAAGCGGCAACGAAGCCAAAACCTTAGAGGCTTTAATCGCTATTTGAGGTTCATTCGCTTTTTTCGACAAATGTTTGATAAATGAGTATGTCGCGGGATCCCGTAGATCTACAAGCGTCTCCAGGACTCCCATCTTCTCCGCTGGTGAACCTCTGAGACCTGCGTGAAAAAGTGGCAGCAAAAGCGCCACGTTGTCAGGCTCCCGCGTTATATAATCTTTCATCAGTTTGATTAAAGCGTTTTTGGCTGCCTGACTGATCTGGACATTTTCAGAAGATTGGGCCCCATGGATAGTCGTCGTATCGTTAAGGAGCCTGATCAGTTGGGGTATAAACTGAACGAAACTTTTCTGCTCTATCGATTTGATGGCCTGCAACCTGACCTTTGGGTCTATTGACATCAAGCGCTTCTTGTATGCCTCAGCGCCTATGTCTTTTGCCGTGTCATCCTGTTCAGGATTTGCCTCAGTCAGGGATGAGAAATCTTTAAACATTTGGCTGGTCACATAATGGTACGCCAAGCCAAGATCCGTAAAACGCGGCTTTAGAGCCAATCCTGCGGCACAGATTATAACGATACAAACAAGTATGATATATATGGATGGTATTCTTCGAGCAGGCAATTAAATTACAACATGTTCCTGTTACACGCCTTACAGCCTCGTGACTTCATACACTTTTTGGACAAAACAAGTATCTGTTAGCAACACAAGGTCGCTAGCGCTAATCACACTCAGCTAACTTTTCAACAACAAATAGCTATTATGGATGGCTTTGCTGTCCTCCACCACCACCGCCGCAAGCTACCAGCAAGAACGTGAGCACGGGCAGCAGCAGCAAAAGATAGGCAACATATTTCTGGCAGGACATTTCAAAGCTATCAATATTTTCCGGCTTGGCTCCAAACAATCCTGATAACAATTTTTTCATTTTTTTAATTACCCCCTTAGTTCTCCAGATTAATACCAGCTGGTCATTACAATAACGTTAACTAGCCTTGTTAAAAGCGTTTTTCAGTAATCTCATTATAACCTGGCCATCGTTTTTTGCAACTATATTTTTATTTTATTCCATTTTTTCATTGATCAAGCGGTATGTCTACCGAAACACTCTGTCCACTGGCAGTAGTCATAAACCCCACCAGTTTCAAATCGTCGGTCACTCTCCCTACGAACCTGAACCCCATATTGTCCGAGGCTTCTACAGCGCCATTGTCGAACGTGCCCCGTCCGTAATGTGTTTCCTGCTTGCCTGAAGGCGTAATGACTTTTAATGTGCCTGTAACCTTCTTTCCAGAGAAACTGAAGGTCGCCTTCCACTTCATGCCCATGTAAATCCCTGAGCTTGAACCGGAAAAATCCTGCTTGCCTATTTTTGCAAGCAGCTTGCGAGGATCCTGGACCTGACCGGATTTCGAATAGGGGAGTTTGGCTTGATCTACACTCACGCTCTCCGAATTCGATATCGCACGTTTCTTGTCCCTAGCCGACGCATTTAGTTTTTCACGCCTGGCAAGCTCCGACAAAACACCCCCTATCCCGCCCTTTTTGTCCTCATAATCCGATCTCTGAGGGGCAGCGCTAAGAATACCGACAACGTTTTCTTTTTCGGTCGGGTTAATGTTCTCAGCGAGAGTCCGATTAAGGTAATCCCTGCCAGCCTTTGGCATGTCCGCTAACATGCACACTACACCCATATTGTACAGAGCTTCAGGATTATGTTGGTCTATCTTTAGAGCAAGTTCCAGGTCTCGTATGCAAAGTTCATATTGCTCAATTGAGGCGTACGCGACGCTCCTGCCCAAATAGGCCTCCACGAAAAACGGATCCAGTTCAGCAGCGTGATTGTAGTCAGTTATGGCCTTGTCATAAGATTTCACAGCACTTTCGACGTCTGCGCGGAGAACATAAACCTCGGGATCTGAAGGCCTGGAATCCACAACTCTATTAAAATCTTTCAGAGCAGCGTCCATATTCCCCATGGCTTCGTAAGCCCGTGCCCTGTACTCATAGGCATCGACACCTGCGCCTCTGTTCAAAGCTTCCGTAAGAACCCTGATTGCCCTGAAATGAGATCCTGTCTCCACCAGTTGTCGACCTTCATCCACGTAGGCCTGTACCCTGGCTTTGGAACGCATCATCCTTATTCGATCAATCATTTCATTGGCCATGCAAGTTTGAGCGGCAACGCATGAAGCCACAACTACAATAATCAGTAATGGAGCGCTTTTCTTTGTCATGGTGTTGATCCGGTGATCATGAGGCAGACTCAGCAAATTGGGACTTATTGAGTGATCCATCACGCCTAATCAGAGTTCAGTAAATTTTTTGCATTAATATTTCGATATTGCCGGTGAACTCTTTCAAATAAATATGATATAACCTAATTTAATATTTTTGTCATGAATGTAAATTGCGCATGACTCGAGATTATGGACCTCAAAAGCTTACCCGATACTGAAAAACTTACCGGGGAAACCCCTGTTGCCGAAAAGCTGGCGTTTATTCTGTTTTGCGCCACGAGTGTTCAGTTCGCTCTTTTCAAAACATTTGTCCCCATTGTCCTTGGGGTCAAGACTGACCTTTATTCCGGAGCAATATGCGCTGTAACCCTATCCTGCGCTATCATCGGCGCCGGAGCGAGATTCCCCAAAATAGGCTGGCCGGAACTTGGAATTTCCGGGGCGCTTATTACTCTGGCAATCTTTAGTGGAGTTTTTAGCGCAACGCCGTGGAGTT
>JBMFSZ010000127.1:0-8942 GCA_049967315.1 Desulfomonilaceae bacterium | reverse complement strand
TCTGTAACTGTTATAGCGTCACGCAGATTGATTGCGCCCTCGTAAAGGGCCCGACCTATGATAATACCCTTAACACCGTCATTTTCAAGTGCCGATGCTCTTTTCACATCGTCAATTGTACTCACCCCACCTGAGAGGATCACCTCTGTTTTAACAGCTCTGGCGAACGTCTGCGTAGCTGAGAAATTGGGCCCGACCATCATGCCATCTCGCTCGATATCGGTGTAAATGAACGATCTAGGGCCATACAAGTCATATTTCGAAGCTAGCTCTCCGGCATCCAGTTCGGTGGATTCAGTCCAACCCTGCACCGCCACTTTCCCAGAGCGGGCGTCAATACCAATGGATATTTTACCCGTAAGTTCTTCCAGCATACTGATAGTGCTGGTGGGGTTTTTAGCGGCAATTGTCCCAAGAATTATTACGTCCACACCTATGTCCAGATACATCTTTGCTGTAGTCTTATCCCTCACACCGCCGCCAAGTTCTAAAGGAGCCTTGACCCTTTTAGCTATCTCCTTAATTACTGGGAGATTTACCGGCTTCCCATCGACAGAACCGTTTAGGTCAACAATATGGATCATTTTGGCGCCCATACTCTCCCATATTATTGCCTGCTCAACCGGATTATCATTGAAGACGGTAGACATATCCATTCTGCCCTGTTTCAGGCGGACGCATTTGCCATCTTTCAGATCAATAGCTGGAATTATAATCATGTTTCTTATGGAAATAAAAAACCCCCTGTATCAGGGGGCTTTTTTATCTTACTGCTTGTTGATACTATTCAACCGGCAGGTAGTATACAAAAGGCGGCCACGGCACGATGAACTTCCACATAGGAACGGCCACGGGGATTGGGGGGGGACCGCAGCTAACAGGCGCGCATGCAGGCATTTGAGGAGCCGGATACTGCATCTTGACCTGGATGGCGGTTGTCAACTTCTTCGGTTTGCAAGGAACTTTTGCGACCTTACAAGGAGCTGCTACTCTTGGAACCGGAGGAGGTGGACATCCACCTACGCCGCAAGCTGGAGCCGAAGCCGGCATTACCATGGGCTCTGGCGCTGCGACTGCGCCCGCAAATGTCCCGGCCCACACTGCGCTCGTCAATACGACGGCGACCAGGATGAAACCGAGAATCGCTAACTTTTTAACCATACCCTTAATCCTCCTTTCGAAACACTCATTATATCTTTGTAACTCTATTGGCATATTCGGCAGCACAAAAGCCTACTTCTTTACCTTGCAGGGCATAGGAGGAGGCGGAGCCATCGGCACACCACAAACTGGTTTCATTTTGATGTAATTAGCCTTGACATACACGCATCTCGGAACCTTAACCGGCTTGCAGCATCTGTCAAGAGATGTATCAAAATGTTCGACTTTAATGTCGGTTACCGGCACCAGCCACTCATAGCGACCGGGGGCGATAGGATTCGGATAAGCCTGGGGGTTTCCGAAGAATGCTAACGGTGTGCGCGGCCACGCAATTCCCGCCAAATACGGAGCAACCACCCTAACTTTTCTCAGCTGCGCTGGAACTGGGGTTATCACTTCCGTGACCTGGGAATAATTGGTAGCTGCAGGACCACACAGCGGTGGCAGTCCCGGAGGCGGCGGCATATAAGCGCATCCTCCGACGGGGCCGCCGGCAAAGGAAATAGTGCTTGCGCCGCACAGCGCGAGAACCAAAAGGCTCAGAAGAAACAAACGTTTAACCATACCCTCAATCCTCCTTTCAACAGTTCCTCCCAAAAACCGTTCGGGAGACCCGTAAAAAACATTCCCGGATAAGAATCCGATATATTCCGGAATGTATTTTTGGTATCAAATCGAATAGCAATTGTCAAGCATTTTTTTGCCCAACGCCTCTAGCCATCATGCCGGAAAAGTCCAGTGTCCATGCGGTTTCCTTAACATTCCGGCTTCACAGCCATGCCCTCTCTGGGGGCGTAACCGTGGTTACAACAACCTTCTTTGTTTAAAAAGTTTATTGACGCTAACGATTTTTATCAAAGGTTGTGAACTAAGTCAAGGTTTTTTTAGCTTTTTGCCAGTATCGTTGGGATATCTTCTATATCATCCCGTATCCACCATCCACACACAAGACCTGACCAGTGATGTAATCCGATTCCGTAGACGCCAGAAAAACAAAAGCTGGACTAATATCTTCGGCTGTCCCGAATCTTTTCATCAGTATCCGGTTCATATAGATTTCCCTGAGTTTCTCATCACTCCTTATTTTCTCGGTCATATCCGTTTCAACTATGCCCAGGGAGATGACATTGGCGCAAACGTTGTAACGCGCCAGTTCCCGTGCGACACTCTTGGTGAAACTTAGGATCCCACCCTTTGCCGCCGAATAGTTGACCTGCCCAACAGTTCCCACCAAGCCGGCAACCGAACTGACGTTAATGACCTTTCCGTATTTTTGCTCCTGAAAATATTTAGACGCCGCCTGAACGCAAAGGAAAGGCCCCTTCAGATGCGCGTCCACTACAGCGTCCCATTGGTCTTCGGTCATTTTCGTCAACATGGCGGGTCTGGTGAACCCGGCGTTGTTGACAAGAATATCTAAGCGACCAAATTCCTCCCTGGCGTTAGCCATCATCCTGTCGACCTCAGCTTTTACAGCAACGTCGGCTTTTACGGCAACCGATTTGCGGCCGAGTTCCTTTATTATCCTGACCACGTCAAGAGCAGGTCCTTCGCTTGATGTGTAGTTAACCAGGACATCCGCGCCCTCTTTGGCAAATGCCAAGGCAATATTCCGTCCCACACCTCTACTGCTACCGGTCACAACCGCGGCTCTTCCGGCAAGTCTCATAGTACCTCCTGAAAAACAAGTCTGGTCGCTTTTAAGCTGGTTCGATTGAAAAAAGTATCAGATAAGACGGTAAAAAAAAAGCCCTGAGTTTTCTCAGGGCGTGAAAGGAGGTATGGATATGGGTTACTGTGTCGTTGGTAGCCATGACCCACCAGTAACGTTTGGGCTGTAATATTTACGGCGTCGCTGATGAACCTTTTTGGCCGCTCACATAACCCCTATCTTACAAGACATCATCATGCAACAAAGGTTCCAGAGTTCTCGCTCTAATTGAAAAATATTTCAAACAGACAGCGCTATTTAAAAGAAACTTCAATTAGGGGGTGTAAACTACCACAAGAAGTTTTGACGTCTTTGGACTCAAATTTTTTAACAGATGAGGCCTGGCCGAATCGAAGTGCAGGTTTTTGCCCTTTTTCAATTCATAAACCTCATCTCCAACCTTGACTTCTACATGACCGTCTATCACATATACAAATTCTTCACCCTCGTGTTTATAAGCAACCATTTCGTGAATTTTTTCAGGATCAAGGCTTATCAGATAAGCCCACAGGTGTTTGTCCTGGGCGTCGGGAGTAAGACACTTGTAGGAATAAGCCTTGGTCCTCTTCAGGTAACTCTTGCGCCGTTCAACTTTTCTGTCCTCGGAAAGAAGGGACGACGAATCCACCGCCAAGGCCCGGGAAATCTGAATTAGCGTACCAACAGGGGGGGCTACAGTCCCAGCCTCAATTTCCTCTAGATATTCCGCTTGGTAACCGGTTTTTTCAGCTAGCTGAGCATAATCGAGCTTCAGTTTCTCTCTCATTTCCCGAATTTTGTCGCCTACGTTAACGGCTCGAGCAGGCTTCTTTGCCATGGATATTCTCCCTCAAATTTATTGTTCCGGCTTGGGCTGGACTTACCCGTCGGGTTTAAATTAGTAAAGATCCGGCCTCTTACCACCTTTGGTTTTGGTTAGCTCTCTGGCTATTACGATGCGCTGAATCTGGTTAGTGCCTTCGAAAATCTGGGCGATTTTCGCAGACCTCATATACATTTCTACAGGGAAGGACCGCATATACCCGTAACCGCCAAGGATTTGCACAGCCTCCGTAGTAACTCTCATGGCCATGTCGGTTGCAAACCGTTTGCCCATGGCAGCTTCCATAGCGCATTGTTCACCTCGGTCCATCAGTGACGCAGCGCGATAGACCATAAGACGGGAAGCTTCAATTTCAGCGGCCAGATCGGCAATCAGGAATTGTAACCCCTGAAATGATACGATTGGTCGCCCAAACTGGAGCCTCTTCTGGGCATAGTTAAGTGCATAATCAAAAGCCTGTTGAGCCAGTCCAACAGCGCAAGCGCCTATTCCAACCCTTCCTCCATTAAGAGCGGAAAGGGCCATATTGAAACCTTTCCCTTCCTCCCCTATTCGGTTACTTTCAGGAACAAAACAATCCTGAAAATGCAATTCAGTAGTTGGTGAAGCGTTGAGTCCCATCTTCGGCTCATGAGGTCCAAAAGAAAAGCCCGTGGTCCCTTTTTCTACAACAATTGCGCTGATACCCTTTTGCTTTTGACTTTCATCGGTTCTGACCATAACAGCATATATGTCGGCAACTCCCCCACTAGTTACGTACAGCTTTGTCCCATTCACCACATACCCACCATCGACTTTTGTGGCAGTGCAATTCAAGTTAGCGGCGTCTGAACCGGCGTCTGCTTCTGTGAGTGAATATGCGCCAAGTTTTTCCCCCATGGCCAATGGCTTTACAAAACGTTCTCTTTGCTCCTTGTTTCCATACTGGTAAATGAGATTAACCACCATGTTGTGGACACTCATGTAAACAGCAGTAGCGAAACACCCCTTAGCTAGTTCCTCGAAAATCAACGCTGCCGTCAATCGCCCCACCCCGGTGCCACCATACTCTTCCGGCACGTACAATCCCGTGAAATCGAGTTGCCCCATTTTATCGAAGACAGCTCTGGAAAACGTGTGGGTTTCTTCCCACTCCCTGGAGTTTGGAGCTAATTCCTTTGTCGCGAAATCACGAGCAGCCTTTCGTATAAGCCTCTGTTCATCGTTAAGCTTGAAGTCCATAAAATGTCTCCCGAAAAATGGTTTGAGTCATTATTGAATCCACAGGAATAATCACGCACTCGATACTATTCTTTAGCAAAGGTGGCAGCTACAACCAAAACGGGATATCATTAATCAACAGCTTTCGCCACCAGGTTGGAAAATCACTTTAAGGTAATGTTATGATTTCAGCCATTGTTAATGAGACTGGGTGTTCCTTACAATTATTAGCTATTTCTCGGCCTTCGAGTCAAACAAAAATGCCTTGTAAGGGATTGACGGCGCCAGTTTTAACTTCAAAACAGCTTATTCTGCTGGTCAAACATGAGGCTAACATCTGAACAAAAATGTTATATCCAGATCAACGCGTCGATAATTTTAAGGGGGCTGTTAATAAATGAATGCATACGAAGCGGTGCGCCTGCTGGCAAAGATTTTCGGATTGGAGATGGAATACATAGACAATTATGGAAGAACTCTTCATACACCATATTCAATAGCACGGGAGATCCTTGAGACTAAAGGTCTCCGGATTGACCCCCATTTGCTGAGAACATCCCCTCAGATCGTGACAATGAGGACTGGCGACGTCAACCGTAGAATTCCTCTCTATTTTGACGCTTCCGCTTCCTTTTTTGAAAGCCTTGTAAAAAACGGCGAGATAAGGTTGGCCGATTCCCGGAGGCAGTTCGAACCGTTGATTTATCTGCCTAATACCCCGGGGGTGTCTATCGACAGGGATTCAAATAGTGGACTGGTGAAAATATTTTTTCCACTTCCTGACAACTTGCCGCCTGGTGATTACAGGCTCGTTGCTGAAATCAGAGCGGAAAACGTGTCCTTGTCCAATGAACTAATTTTTATTTTGGCTCCCGACCTGGCTTATGCTCCAGAAATCATCGACAGGGGAGCACGAGTGGCAGGTGTATCAATCTCTCTATATGGTTTACGCTCTGACAACAATTGGGGTTTTGGGGATTTTTCTGACCTTTTGAGGTTTATCGATTGGGCTGGTGACGATCTTGGCGCTCACTTTGTGGGGGTAAATCCTCTTCATGCCCTCTTTAACACCCAGCCATACAACTGCAGTCCCTATATGCCTTCAAGCCGAATGTTTTACAACTTCATTTACCTTGATGTGCTCAAGGTAGCCGAATATGTAGATAAAGAAGTGGCGGATAGCATCCGTTTAGACAGGGAGATCATGGCCGAAGTTGAAAGGCTACGTTCAGAGCAATACGTCGATTACGAGGGAGTTTCACAACTAAAACTGCGGGCGCTCCGCAGGATTTTCGATTCCTTTTATAGCTGTAGGCTTGGCGATGACCCTCAACAAAAATGGATAGCATTCCAAAGTTACCTTGACTTTCGTGGAGATGACCTCGATCGGTTTGCCACTTTCTGCGTTTTACGTGAAAGCCTGCTCCGTAATGCGCCCAACCTGGATATTTGGCCTAAGTGGCCTGACGGATTTCGTCATCCGGAGTCCCCTGAAGTTCTAAAATTCAAAACCAGGCATACCAAGGAAGTCCTTTTCTATTGTTTCATACAATGGATGGCTGAACAGCAGTTGGAAGAGGCCCAGAGTCACGCTACCCGAAGAGGCATGCTGGTAGGTTTGTATCATGACGTTGCGCTCGCTGTTGACCCGTACGGAGCGGACAGTTGGTCCAGACAGGAATTTTTCGTCAATGGATTTGGTGTCGGAGCGCCACCTGACGCTTTCGCCCCGGAAGGTCAGGACTGGGGGTTCCAACCACCAAATGTAGAATATAGCAGAAATTCTGGATTCGCTCTTTTCAGGGGAAGCCTTTCTTCCAATAGCCGGTACGGTGGGGCGATCAGAATTGACCACGTCATGCAGATTCATCACCTATTCTGGATACCTAGAGGGATGAAACCGAAGGATGGGGTTTACGTCAAGGACTATGAGGAAGATCTTCTAAACGTTATAACACTGGAGAGTTCAATCAATAAAAATATGGTTGTTGGGGAAGACTTGGGGACTCTTCCGTTTAATTTCAGAGAGAGGTTGATCGAACGGGGAATATTTTCATACAGGATTTTTTACTTTGAAAGAGACCAAAACCTCGACCAGATTCCTTTTTATAATTACCCTGCTCGTGCCCTGGTTTCATTGTCGAATCATGATTTACCAACTTTCGCCGGATTCTGGCAGGGTCTCGATATCCAGGAGAGGATTAGCCTCGGGCGTATCAAGAGCAAAGAGGAGGCTGCGATCATCTCCGAACGAATGACCCATAAAGGTAAAATCATTGAGCGCCTCGTTCAGGATGGAACCCTGGCCCCTGAGTATGCCCACAGCGCATGGGAATCTGAAACGCTCACAGATGAATTGCACTCCGCTGTCATCGAGTTCGTTTTGAAGACACCGTCGCATTTAGCGCTCATAAGTATCGAAGACCTTATGGGTGATACTCGTCAGCAAAATCTTCCCGGCACTACTCACGAACGTCCCAATTGGGTGACCAAGACGAAATTCACACTGGAAGAACTCAAAAGCCATCCCGACGCAATTAGGATGGCGGCCAAGTTCAGGAATTTGGTTTTGAAATCAGGAAGATTTGTCGAATTTAAGGCTTGAGCTTATTTTTGGAATTAACCTTGGTAATGCCATTTAAAACAATCGGAGACATGGAAGCATGGTTGCTGGTATTCCACAGGACTGTGATGTGACGAACGTCGGCGCGCCATTTCTCTATCTTGCGTATAGCTTCCGTCTCCCACGGCAACCATGTGCTTCTGTTGCGTATCCTGATAGAGGCTTCCAGTTCGGCAGGAACAGGAGGAGTGAGTATAGCGTCGTCATCGTCATCGATATGGCTCAGATAATCGGTAAGTATTTTAAGTTGTCTGCGGTTCAAATTACCTCTGAGGGTTTTCAACCTTTCTTCGACCATTGATTCGAGACCTTTTGAGGCTGAATTGTTTTTTTCCTTACAGTTTATTAGTTCGCTGAGGAACTTGTAGTTTTCACGAAACTCTGCTGGAATAGAAGACAGGTCCATATCCTGGGCGGATTTGTCCACTCTCATGGCTGCTCCATCGGTATTTAATGGTATCGTATCTTGAGGACTAATTAACAGGACCGGGGAATCCGGCGTCGAGGAAGGGCGTACCACGGTCTTTTCTTATTGTCAAGTAGTGGTTTTATGTTTTTTTATAAGATCTTAGTAATATTATACATATTTTTTATTGCTCGGATCCTGCCTGATCCCCGTAAAGTCCTTTGTGGCTTTTTAACACCTCAGGATCAATATGGATTTTCCCTTTAAATTTTTCTTTGAACTCTTGCAGGTCTTTTTTCTCCTGGTATGAAAAAACTGTCGTTTCGATGTTGCCAACGAGCCACTCCCCATAGGGTAGTTCCCTGACAAAGGCCACTCCACTCATAACGGTCGTCTGGTTTACCCTATGAGCGTGTATAAAGCATCCCAGAAGAATGCCCAGTCCGGCAAGAAAACAAAAATACAGTACGAAGAGGGCCTTGCGAACCATTTGATGTCCTCGCTCTAGCTAGAAAGTATGGTACAGGTAGCGCGTTTTACCGAGGTTCATGGCGACCCGTAAATGACATAGACGCATGCCATCAACCATAATGTGACACATACCAACAGTGGAGGATCCGTGAAAAGCAACGCGGTCGGAGATCCTCCGTCTTCCTTATGGTATATTAAGTAGAGGTAGCGAAAAATCCCATAGGTCACAAATGGGATTGTTAGCATCATTTTTTCGGACTGGATGTCGGTACCCGGACCGGCCTTGACAGAATACAGGCAATAAAAAATGAACGTGGAGGTAGTTACAACTTGCAGCAATTGATCAAGGAAACCAACACTGTAGTTTTCTAGAACCGGCCTGTGGCTTACTGCCTCACCATTGAGAAACATCACTTCATGGCGTCTTTTGCCAAGAGCCAGAAAGATGGCCACGGAGAAAGTGCAAAGGACCAGCCAGCTTGAGACTCCAACGCTCAAGGCGGAAGTACCGGCCAGAATTCGAAGCAAGAAGCCTGTCGAGATTACC
>JBMFSZ010000126.1:0-8953 GCA_049967315.1 Desulfomonilaceae bacterium | reverse complement strand
AGCAAAATGGTGTTATTAACGAGGTGGTTCCCAAATCAGAAGTTGAAATAAAAGCTCTGGAAAGGATTCGTAAAATTGCCGAGTTGCCTGGCAAGGCGTTTGCGGCTGCAAAAGCCAATCGTGTCGAAAATATATCTCAGAGATATAACGAAAACTTCAAAGCCAGGAATGAACTATTTCTGGATTGCTGGTTCAGTGAAAATACTCAGGAATTGCTCATGAACGCGGCTAAAAAGTTCTGAGCTATTCAGTGCCTCAGCCAATGATGACTGGTTTTGAAGTATGGTTTGGGTATAAGCAGTACAGTTGTAAGTAGACCCGAAATCCATTACAACGTGCAAAGAGATTAAAATCGTTCGTCAGGGGGTCGAAGTGAAAAGCGCAGTTTGCAAATGTCAGTCAGCAGTTGATTTCGCGCGGGATTACGTGAAAAGGTTAACTGACTTACTCAACGGCCTCAATTTTGAAGAGATTGACAAGGTCGTTCAAGTATTAATAGACGCCAAAGACAGGGGAGCAACAATATTTTTCCTTGGGAACGGTGGGAGCGCTGCCACAGCTTCCCATTTTGCCAATGACATGGGGGTCTGCGCGTCCCCGGAGGGCAAGAAGCCCTTTCGAGCGATAAGCCTGGCTTCCAATATGGCTCATGTGACGTGTTTAGGTAACGACATGGGTTACGAGAACATCTTCGCGGGGCAATTAAGAAATCTCATGCGACCTGGAGATATCGTGGTGGCAATATCCGCTAGCGGCAATTCTCCGAACGCTGTTAAAGCCCTGGAATACGCTAACCAGCACGGCGGAACTTCTGTCGCTATAGTGGGTTTTTTTGGAGGGGTGATGAAAAGAAAAGCCCATCATGTAATCCACGTTAAATCAGAAACAGGGGAATATGGTCCGGTTGAAGACGTCCATATGGCTCTCGATCATCTGATTTCAACTTATTTGGCTCAGGTCTGACCGAATCGCCAGAGTTTCAATGGGCCTATGAAAGAAAGTTTTTGTGAAAAGGTTGAATCGTGCCGCTAGTTAGATTGGAAATATGTGGGGATTTTGTCCTTGTTCGGCTCAACAATGGTGTAACCAATGCCTTGGGGCCTGGACTCGTTTCTGAAATGTCAAAAGCAATTGAAGTAGTGAAGAAAGAATCCAGAGGGGTTGTTCTTGCTGGTGGTGAAAAATTCTTTTCTATAGGGTTTGATATTCCGGGCCTGCTGAAACTTGACAGATCGTGCATGACCGAATTTTTTCATAATTTCAATCAGTTGGTTTTGAATATCCTGAAGCTGCCCATACCCGTTGTAGCGTCGGCAAAAGGGCATGCCGTCGCCGGTGGGTCAATCCTCATGTGCGCCTGTGATTATCGCGTTGCCGCCTCCGGGAAAGTCTTGGTTGGGCTGAATGGCATAAAGTTAGGCGTGCCGATCCCATATCTGGCGGACCTCATTCTCCGTCAAATTGTGGGAGACCAGTTGGCTTCGGAAATGCTCTACGGGGGTGAGTTTTTCGATTCCGCGCATGCGAAGGATAGAGGGTTCATTCATGAAGTTTGGCCTGAGGCGGAAGTTGAAGCCAATTCTTTGGAACTGGTTACCAAAATGGCTAGTCTTCCTTCTCGGGCGTTTGCGTCTGCAAAGGCTAATCGGACTGAGTTCATTGTTGAAAGATTCGAGAAAAACTACAAAGCTAGGAATGAAGACTTCCTTGACTGCTGGTTCAGCCCCGAGGCTCAGGAACTCCTACGGGAAGCTACGAAAAAGTTTTGATTTTTACTTGTAACTAGAGATTTACAAGGAGCCTGATAAAACTTCAATTAACGAGGCCTGGAAAGGACTGCGCGCAATTTTCCGGGTAAATTGAGATCACTATCCGTTAGGAACCCAGTGGACTCCGCGATGTCAAGGCACCGTCTGAACTCTCCTACCTCAACATGGAGACGTGGTTCTACGATGAGAATCTTGGCGCCTGATTTCATAATCCTGTAGATTTTCTGAAAAAATGTCCCCTGGTCCGCGATCTCGTGAACAACATAAAGCGCTGCAACGAAGTCCACAGACGCATCGTGGATTTGTCCTTCAGTTCCTGCGGATATGATCGTTATTCTCTCCGCTAGTTGACGCCTCTTAGCTTTTCTGCGTACACCATCAAGCATTTTTGCCTGAATATCCACAGCTATCACTTTCCCTGAAGGGCCTACCATTTTGGCCAATGGAATGGTGAAAAAACCCATTCCACATCCATAGTCAAGCACAGTCATCCCAGGACTGATGTAAGGCCCTAATAACTTTTGAGGATTCTCAAAAAGTTTTCGTAAAGGACTTGCCAGTAGGTAGCCAATCCACCATGGGCAAATATGATCAGCCATTATTTGTTGGACCTTACATAATTTCTGTCAGCAAAAGAATAGAGTTGAAATCTGTATATTTTGGGAGCTGGGCTCAATCTTTTGCGCCATGAGACTTCAGGATCTCAATCGCATCAGCCTGTCCTTGTTCTCTTGCCAGCATAAGGGCTGTTTTTCCTCTTTTGTCGTGAGTGTTGACGTTAGCTCCATTGTCCAGGAGTAGTCTCAAAATTTCGATCTGACCCGACCAGGCTGGAACCATGAGGGGTGTTTTACCGCTATTATCCTGAACATTCACATTGGCTCCGCGTTCAACAAGAATCTTTACAACTTCCAGACCGCCACCACCGGAGGCCAGAAGTAAAGCAGTCTCGCCTTTATTATCCTTTTTCTCGATATCTGCGCCTTTGTCGAGCAAAAATTTGAGGACATCAGGGTATCCTCTGGTGGCCGCTCGCATCAGAGGCGTGAAACCTCGATTGTCTTGGGCGTTTATGTCTGCGCCCGAGTTGATGAGGTGCTGGACTTTTTCAAGATCTCCTTCTAGCGACGCGTTTATGAGAGCCTCATTTATTTCCTGGGCTCCAAGTTGGCCTACGAATCCAATTGCAAGGATTATTACTATCAATGTAAAAAAAATCGAACAGATTCTTGTAAAGTCCGACCTGGCTGTTGTCATGGCAAATTCTCCTCTTGTTACCATGCGGCAAGGTGGCCCAGGAACATTCTCACGGGTAATTTGCGTCGACGCTCGACGGGTTCCTTTTTTCAGTCTAATGTAACAGTAATCTATTATTGTCACAAAAAATAATAAACGATGTATGTCCATACACAATATAATGTTTAGGCTCCGCCTTAGAAAACAAGGACATTTGAAAAGATGACAAGGAAGCAATTCACTATTCTAGCCCTTTTAGCATTGGTGTCCTGCGTATCCGCCGGTAAAGCCTCCGCAGATCATGCGCCTTACCCGCTGGAGCCTGTGGATGTTTCGAGTCCAAGAGCTACAATCGAATCTTTCATAAAATACAACACCAAAGCGGCATCCGCCTATTTATCCGGGAACACAAAAGAAGCCAGGGTAAACGTAACTAGACTTTTACAGTGTCTCAATCTCGAACGTGAATTGCCTGATCTGAAACGAGCCATCGGATTTGAGAGCACCCTCTATCTTGTCGAGATCCTTCACCGAATTGAAATACCACCCTACAGCGAAATTCCTGACCAAAAAGCTGTTCTGGATCAAAAACTGACGAGCTGGACTATCCCACACACCCCTATAACGATTGGCCTGGTAAAAGATCAATCGTCTACCGGGCGTTTCCTTTTTACACCCGAAACCCTGAAACGTCTTCCGGATCTGTACAACACCGTCAAACACCTTCCATTCCTGTGGGGAACGGAAGGTATGGGCGCATACAAAGAACTTACCTCAAGAGGCGGGCTCTTCATCACCAGAAAATTTGTCAATCTGTTCCCGAACTGGGCTATGAGGCATTTGTGGGGACTACGTTTCTGGCAATGGATCGGACTGGCTTTGTTCATTCTGGGAGGGGTGTTGGCCATTGTGTCAGCGCACATTTACGGACGTAAATTACTGGAAGCCCTGGACAGGAAATTTGATTCCAATCTTAAACAACACATCGGCGGACTAATTTTGCCCTTTGGTCTGATTTTTTTCTCAACAGCGGGACTATGGTTCATCGTTTATGGATTGCACATTTTTAACGCCAATATTTATATGCCGATTGCTTTGACTCTATTGTTCATGTTTTACATTGGGGCAATATGGCTTGTGGCGGCCTTGCTCAACCGGATATCGGCGGCTGTAATTTTTCTTGGCGGTTTCGCGAAAGGGGGAATGGATACTCAGTTGGTAAGGCTAGGATTTCAGATCCTGGCTTTGAGTATTATAGGTATCCTTGCAATAGATTTCGGCGCTCGTTTGGGGCTACCAACCTATTCCATGGTTACCGGCCTGGGGATCGGCGGTTTGGCGGTGGCGCTGGCCGGAAGGGAAGCTTTGTCGAATCTGATTGGCACAATTATGATCATCCTCGATCAGCCATTTAAACCGGGAGACTATATTGAACTCGGCAACAGTGAACACGGCACTGTTACCGAAGTAGGATTTAGAAGCACCCGTATCCGAACAAGAGACGGCATTCTAATCTCGATTCCCAACTCCACTGTGGCCAACATGAAGATTGTGAATCAGAGCGCTCCGGTAACCGTTTCAAGGGTCCATGTTCCGGTAGGCGTAGCATACGGCTCGGATCCTGAAGAGGTTGAGAAAGCTTTGCTCAAAGTTGCTTCTAACTCTGAACACGTTACATCTGATCCTCCTCCGTCTGTAAGATTCCTGGGATTTGGTGATTCTGCCCTGAATTTTTCATTACTCTGCTGGATAGAACGGCCTGAATTCAGAGGACGAGCCGTCTCCAAGTTGAATTGGGCAATTTACAAGGAATTCCAGGAAAGGGACATCGTAATGCCTTTTCCACAGCGAGATGTCCACATGGTAAAATGACAAACTTTTGCGTCACTTGAGAAATCAGGTGTTAATTTAATAGTGATTAAGACACGACATTTGTGATTCCTCAAACCTTAAGGACGTGGTGACTGAGAAAATATGGGTCGGGTTTTTCCATGCCCAAAACGAAACCATAGAAAAACTACTACTCTATTGGAATTCTGGTAAGTTCCTGTTTCTTTTTAAGATCCGTCTTATCATGGCCAGAAGAACCGCAAAAAATGGAAGAAACCCCCTTTTGAAATTCCTCCATACCTTTCTGGAAATGAATGGCGCCACTCACAAGATCGGATGAGTTGGGGGAAATCTGTTTCATTAGAAAGCGGATCCCACCCACTGTGACGGCTGCAACCGCTGTAGTCCTTAACAGAGCCCAAAAAAAATTCATTGTCCAGGCCTCTTATGTCTTCAGTTTTAAAATTTGATGGAAAGCACGTTTTGCACAAGCTGCGCTTGAGTAGGCTTGCGGTTTACCAGGGCCCTAGGCAAAAGAATATGTCGCTTGAAGGAACCTATCCGCACTGTCAGGTCCTCCTTTTCCTTGAACAGGTCAATATGTTCCTTGCTCACGAATGGGAGCTTCATATTGAGGATGTAACCATCTCTGTTTTCAAGTATTTCGTAAAGCGATTCCCGATGAAGAATCTCCGAGGGATTCCCATTACCATATATGTATTGACCCATTTCAGACAACTTCTCAAGTCCTACAACTTCCTCTCTGAGAAAGTTTATCGTTCGGACCGGTATAGGATCGAATATTTCCTGGATGTACTTCAGACTATTTTTTTGCGCCATGAGCCAATCTTTAAAATATCCATCTTCCAGAGACTCTGGGAACAGACGATTGACGATGATTGTATCAACCATTAATCCATAAAGGCAAAAGTACATGAAAGCTCTCTGAGTTTCTCTAATAACAATCTTTTCAGCATTTGTAACGAGCCTTATAGACGTGATGTCACGATTCAGAAGAATCTTGTCCACTCCTTCGAGCTTTAGGAATAAATCATGCAACGCCTCAAAATAGGAATCCTCAGGAATCGGGGCATCCACCAATTTCTTGGCGACTGGTCGTACCACTCTGAATATGTTGCGCTGCCATTTGAATACCTTATTTATATACCATTCCAAAGTTGTAGGCATGCCTATGAAGCGGAGGGATTCTCCAGTTGGAGGACAATCAACAATAATGACATCATAGGTTTTTTCTATAAAATATTGATTGATATACAACAGACTAATTACATCTTCCATCCCGGGTATTATTGCCAATTCCTCCGCCAAAACTTCAGTCATGCCGCTAGATCCCAGTAGGGCGGCGAGATAATTCGAGACTTCTTTCCAATGATGATCAAGTTCTTCCTGGATATCCACTTCCTGCATCCAGAGGTGTTCACTGATCTGGCGCGGTTTCCCCCGATTCTGATCATGGAGATCCGAGTTCAATTGAAATGCGTCTGAAAGACTGTGGGCTATATCGATTGAAATGACGATTGTATCTAGTCCCGCAGAAGCGCACAGCGAAGCTGTAGCCGCGGACACTGTAGTTTTTCCTACGCCGCCCTTTCCAGAGAAAATTATAATTCGTGGATGTTTGTTCTTCAATTTTACACCATTTTTGAAGATGAGAAGAATTATATAGCCAGTGTCCGGATTGTCGCTCGTAGTACCAACATCAAAGCGTTTCGCCTCGATTTGACTTTTCAAGCATTTCCTCAGCATGGTAGGAACTCCTGACCAAAGGGCCTGAAGCGACTCCGATGAAGCCAATTCTTCGAGCAGTTTCGCCTAATGCGTCAAATTCCGCGGGTCGCAGGTAACGAACCACGGGTAGATGGCTTTTCGATGGTCTAAGATACTGCCCCAAAGTTAGCATCTGGCATCCGATTCGTCTGAGATATTTCAATGTGGCCACCACTTCCTCGCGACTTTCTCCGAGCCCCAGCATGATACCAGATTTTACTTTCAGACCCTGTCTCGCCGCATATTCCAGTATGGAAAGTGAGCGTCTATAACTCGCGCCGGGGCGGACCAAAGGATAGAGTCGTTCAACAGTCTCCAGGTTGTGATTGAAAACGTCAGGATGTGCTTGCAAAACAATTTGTAAAGAGTTCACAGAACCCTGGAAATCGGGAATCAGCGTTTCGACGGTGGCATTCAAACACTGACTTCGTACCGCTTCTATTGTGGATCTGAACTGTCCAGCTCCGCCATCCGGAAGATCGTCGCGGGTCACCGATGTGACGACTACATGCTGCAGTCCCAGCCTGCCGGCTACGTGGGCAATCCGGTGAGGTTCCTCTACGTCGATTGGCTCTGGAGTCCCCTTATTCACTGCGCAAAATCTGCAACGCCTGGTGCAGGTTGACCCCAGGATCATAAAGGTTGCAGCGCCTCTACTAAAGCACTCGGCCAAATTAGGACAGTGAGCAGCATGACAAACTGTGTCGACGTTCATGTCCGCCAGTAATGCGTCCATCTTTTCTATGGTCGCCCCTGATGACGCTGACCTGATTAACCATGGAGGATGGATGCCCCTACTGGCTCCGTTTCTTTTCACGACTGAAGTGTCGTACGCAAACGTCCTGACAAACTCATGAACGAAAAGGTTTTTAACATCGTCAAGATCGAGGGGAATTCCCAGTTCTTTTTTCATTGAAGTAACTGAGGTATTTGAGTCACCGCAAGGAATTATAAATTGAAACCCTGCCATACCTCCATTAACATTCAATGCCAATCCGTGATAAGTGACCCATTTTTGGATAGCTAGACCAACGCTGGCGATCTTCTTTCCATTTACCCAAAGCCCTGGCGAACCCTCTCTCCATTCGGGTTGGAGACCATATCGCCGAAGAGTTCTAGCCGTCGCCTTCAGCAATCTGTTCAGATAGTTTCGCAGATCCTTGTCAGGAAGTCTAATTACAGGATAAGCGACAAGTTGCCCAGGGCCGTGGAATGTCACTTTACCGCCACGCTCCACATGGCGTACTTCTATCCCTTTGGAGCGAAGCGCATCCTGAGAGACCATTATGTCCCCAGAATCTCCGCTTTTCCCAATTGTAATTACTGATGGATGTTCGACCAGCGCCAAACAGTCGGGGACCGCATCCTTGGCCCGTTCATGGACGAGATATTTCTGCCGTTTGAGGGCCTTATCGTAATCAAGTGTTCCCCAATCAAGAACTTCCAGATGCCTGGCGCCCTGTTTCATCCTAGGTATTCCATCAAATGATATATGACTCAAAAATGTGGTCTCACGGAAGGCCGCTCATGAACAATCCGCAGCGGCTACCTCGTTAATTTCCAGATTCGAAGCGCTAAAGCTAACTCCTCGGGAGATACAAGGCCCAGTTCAATACATCTCTTGCAGCATCTACCACAGACTCGGAGAAAGTCGGATGACACCTCATGCTTTCAGCCAGTTCTTTTACTGTTCCCTCAAGTTGCATGGCCATCACGGCCTCCCCAACCAGTTCAGTGGCATTTGCCCCAACGATATGGACTCCCAATATTTCTCCATAATCGGTGTCAGACACAATCTTTACGGATCCATTCATTTCGTCGCGTAACATGGCTAAGCCGTTGATTGCATAAGGAAATGTTCCCACTTCCACATTTAGGCCTTTGGCCTCGGCTTCTTCCTCAGAGATGCCTACTGACCCTACTTCAGGGATACTCCAGATTGCCCTCGGAATAAGGTGGAAGGGAAACTTCCTGTCATTACCCATTGCGTTTTCGGCTGCTATGACAGCCATGGAAGATGCTACGTGGCTCATCATCCAACCACCCGTCACGTCCCCAACGGCGAAGATACCGTTCACCGAGGTCCGAAGCCTGTCATCAACCCATATGCCTTGGTCCCGGGTAACACGCATTCCTAGTCTGTCCAGGCCCAGTCCTTCAAAGTACGGCATTCTTGTAGTGACTAACACGTGACTCACGTTGAGAGTCTTTTCGTCTGATCCTGCCAATTCGGCGATAAAACTTTCGTTAGACCGGGAAACCGATTTCACACGATACCCAGTAGAAATTTCTACGCCCTGTTCCCTGAGCGCCTTTGCAATACGTTGACT
>JBMFSZ010000125.1:0-8956 GCA_049967315.1 Desulfomonilaceae bacterium | reverse complement strand
CTGGTTGCCAATTATCCTCGCAGGAAGGACCAACCTGATCGACAAGCTCATGTATCAAACATCACTTCCCCTGGCTTCAAGGATAGTGACGCGAAGCCACATGGAACCGGTCAACAGACAAGAAATGCAAGAGTATCTTTCCCACCATATCTGTTTAACCGGGATCACTACATCCATTTTCGAAGATCCAGCCATTACAGCCATTCATCAAGGCTCAGGAGGAATATTAAGAAAGGCTAATCACCTGGCAAGGGGCTCTCTGATAGCCGCAGCGGACTCTCAGTCCAGGGTCGTATCCGCAGATCATGTCAGGCTCGCTGCTACAGAAATCTTTTGATTACCCAATACCGAGCCGGGAAACCCGGCTCGGACCAAACAAAGTGATAAAACCGACAAGTTGTCCCAAATAATAAGGAAAAATCAGTCAATTTAATGTGAAAATCAACACCTCTTTGGGAGTATACCAATAGTGACTGCCCCGGTCCGTATAAAGCGAGCTAAACAGACCCCGTTTACGATGGCGGCATTTTTTTGATAATTTGTTTATCAACCCATTGCTCTGAAGAGTGTTCTTAACCCATGTGTAACTTCGTCCGCCTCCCTGGCGCTTATACCAGGAATGAAAGTGCGAAACATTCCAACCTCAGTGTTTGGTTTGATATGCATTACAAAGCTCGAACACCTCATCTGCCGGAGCGCGACGAGAAGAGGCCTGTGTAATGCGCTTATCGAGGATACCTTCAATCCCGTCTTGCTCAGAACGAAATATGTGCCTCCGAAAAGTCCTCGCAGATACCCCAAGCATTATCGCAGCCTTCTCCTGGGTTATCCTCCGTTCTGTCCACCTCGTGTAAACAGATTCAAACTGCATCTTCCGAATGTCCTGTACCACCTCTGTCCGGCGCATAAGCCACCTCCATCGGGACTTATTAAACCGGACAAATTATGTGCTATAAAACAGGATATTCTATTTGCTCCCTACAATCAGTCCATAAAATAGTTGATTTGCGGACAGCTATGAGCTACTTTAGCGTATAGGTTATGAAACAGGCTTGAACTTTAAAGCCACCCAAACCCATATGGTCTGGGCGGCTTTTTTGTTTGTGGACGAGGATATGATCGAAAATTTTAAATCCCAAAAAATTGCTCTGTTGGTCTTGGATGTTCAAAATTATTTTTTTGACAAAAATTCTCCAGCGTTTCTCGAGAGCTGTCTAGCGATACTTCCTGGGATCAACGAGCTAGTGGAACATGCCACGAGTTATGGTTGGCCAGTTATCGCCACAAGCCATCGGTCGCCTTCCAAACCTGGGAATTTGATGAGTCAAAAGTGGAAGCGCTTGCCTGACGGAGGGGCGTGCAAACTTTTTCCAGGCCTAAAATTAGGCAGAAATGTCAAGATTTTGTTCAAGGAACACTATTCAGCTTTTTTCGAGACTGACTTAGCCGAGTTTCTTCGCCAGAGAAATGTCAGGAAAATTGTGGCATGCGGGGTAATGACTCACCTGTGCGTGGACACAACCGTGCGGCACGCATTTATGCTTGGTTTCTGGCCCGTAGTCGTGTCTGACGCCTGCTGTTCAAAATCTGATTCATATCACTCTGCCGCATTAAACGCACTTTCTCACGGGTTTGCTGAAATCTTGCCGACTCGCGCGGTTGGAATGTTGGTCGATGACAATTGATCTGATGATTGTCGGAGGTGGTCCAGCCGGACTTGCCGCGGGTTTGCAGGCAGCTCACATGGGCCTCTGCGTGAAGATTCTTGAAAAAGGTCATCTCGGTGGCAGATTGCGATTGGCTAGGAGGGTTGAAAATGTCCCCGGTCTAAATCTCACGATAAATGGTCTCGAACTGGTAGAGAGACTCAAAGATCAGGTTCATAAGAAGGGTTTAATTCCGGAGTTTGGGCAATGCTTCTTGATCGACTACGCCAATGAATCTTTTGTTGTCCACACGTCACAGAAAATCTTTACGTGTGGAGCTGTGATAGTGGCTACTGGGGTAACACCAAAAAAAACCTGAAATTCGAAGGCTAGATTCGAATGATCCAAGGCTTATTTATTCCTGGCTTGATGCGCCTCTAAAACATGGATTGAAGATAGCCGTTATTGGGGGTGGGGAATCAGCATTCGACCAGGCCTGTTCCCTTGCTGAACGGGGTGTGCAAGTCTTGGTTTTTGTCAGAGGCCCTAAAACCAAAGCATTTGGTGGTTTGGTTACGGAAGCCGAAAAGCTTGGAGTTAGAGTTGCATATGAATCAACTATCGACCTCATCGAGACAAGAGGTTCAGGATTAACAATTCATCCTACCGGGAAATGTAATTCTCCGATCAACGTTGATTACATATTGCCCGCAATAGGGACAAATCCATCAGAGCTTGAAATATCAGAAACGGCGGCGCTGAAGAAAGATAGAGGCCTTTATTGGGCAGGAGATGTTTGCTGTGAAAACTTCCGGCAGGTATCCATAGCTTTTGGCGATGGAATCAAGAAAGCCTTGATCGCTTACGAATGCTTGAAAAGGAGTTGAACTAGATGGAAATACTTTCCAAAACCGGCAGAACTGATTTGGCTGAGGTTTACGTTGCAACAATGCGGGACGAGCCGGGCTATGTCATAGAGTTTGTGGACGCTTGTGGGGCCTCTCCTGGCAATCGTAGCCTAAAATGGGTAATTGTGATCTCTACACAATTCGGTTGCCGTGTAAATTGCAGGATGTGTGACGCAGGGGGCGATTTCAGGGGCAATTTGACATTCGAAGATCTGAGGAGTCAAATTGAGACAGTTTTTACAGCCCACGATGAGATTGATCCCAGGGACTGCCAGAAGCTCAAGGTCCAGTTTGCCAGAATGGGGGAGCCGTCATTTAATGATGAGGTTTTAGAATTACTCCGTTGGCTCAAGGATAGATATCCTAATATCGTCCCTTGTGTTACTACCATGACCCCCATAGGAAGAGAAAAATGGTTTGAAAAGCTTATCGAGTTGAGGGACAGTTTTTCTGATTTCCAACTTCAATTTTCTATAAATTCCACCGATGATGATTACAGGGAAAAATTGATGCCGTACCCAAAAATGTCATGGGATTGGCTGGCAGATTTTGGGAGAGAATTTTTTCGGACTGAGCAACGCAAAATTGTTCTAAACTTCGCTATATGTCCTGATATTCCAGTGGAAAGCAGTTTTGTGAAAAGATTCTTTGATCCTAAATGGTTCATCATCAAGATGACACCGGTGAACCCCACGAGCACAGCGACTGAAAACGGGTTTACTATTGCAGAAGACAGATCGATGGCTGACAATTTGATTCGGCGGAAATCGTGTGAATTTGAAAATCAGGGTTATGTTGTAATTCAATCAATTGGCGACATGGAGGAAAATCTCATAGGTAGCAATTGTGGACAAATGGCTAGACGCATTATTGCTACAAGTTAATCTGTGCAATTCACATAAATCATTCCAATTTTGCCATTTTTTAGATTCAGCATGTACTCCTGATTTCCTGTACGCTCTCTTCTTGGGTCATACATCAGTTCTAGCTGTTCCGAAAAGGGTGTTTGATCCGACAATTCGAAAAGGCGCTCCATCGGTGACTTACCGTATAGGGCCTAGTGAGCCCTGTTCCAGTTATGGAAAATAAAAGGCCCTGAAAAAGAATCAGATTCAGAAGATGACGGAGAAAAGATCTAAGGCTTCTGGTCCAATATCAGAACGTGGGAATTAATTGTCAACAAGCACACGTTTAATTGACGTCGGCCAAATGTAAGTTGAATCAACCAAACTATACGATTTCATCTTCCCGCCGGGTTATCAAAATGGTCTATTTAGACCGATTTTGAATTTTCCCGATCAGTGCGTCAACCTCTCAATGGAAAACCTCAAAATGTCGCTAATTGGAAGGCTTGCATGAGATTGTGGAAAGTCTATCTGTTCCGTTGTTCAGACGGCACCCTGTACCGTGGGACTACAACCGATGTTGAACGGCGATTAATCGAGCACAACACGGGAATGGGAGCCCGCTATACCAGAAGCCGACTACCGGCAAGCCTCATATGGTTTTTCGAAGAATTGACAAAGTCAGAGGCGTTTAGGGAAGAGTATCGGATCAAGCGATTGAGCAAGGGTATGAAAAAGGCAATGATCGACTTACGCACAGCCCCAAATGTGATTGCCAATGAGAGGTCTTACAATCCAAAAATCACTAATAAGACTGAGACTAATCTTCCCCAATCCAATGATTTGCTCTTATGCGAGGAAGTCATGTCCAGGAATATCTAGAATATTGCCGTATTGGCATCGGCAAATTCAAGCGCTTAAAATTCCCCCTTTCTTGGCAAAACCGCGGTGGTTGCATTCGTTCTGATACGCGCCCCACTGTAGGACTGATCAATCTTCTCTGGTGTTGTAGCGAAGATTCTTTGCGGAAGAGGATCACATTCAATACCACGTTCATAAAGAAACTAAAGGTCAACCCACTCCTCAACCAACTATTTCCTGTTAAGTTCGAAAGGCTTTTCTCTTTTCCTCGTCCTGGTCATCTGGCTACAGTCGGTGGACTTTGAACCGAAATCCTTCATCATGGAATCACCATATCAGCGAACTGTAACCTGCTTCTAGCTGAAAGTGCGGCGCGAGGTAACTATGGAACTTGCGGCCGGTCCAGTGAATTTAATTGACATGGTCTGGATGTGAAATCTGTTCGCGACAGTCACCACTCGGCTCCGCCTTGATCCTGGCACCTCGCCCGGACCTGAACCCCTCGGCAATCCCGTATGCCTCGGTCATTAAAGCGCCTCACCACGTGGGAGACAAAGTCCTTGTTCACGCAACACAAGACAGCGAACTGATCAACGGGAATGCCCATGAGTCGGAGATTAGTCCGCAGCATAGGCGGAGCTTTAGCTGAAGTTTCCAACTCCTCAAACGTGCGGTTATCTCGAGTAGGCAGGTTTCTTGGACGAGACATGGCCGCGACAAATCACCAATCGATAAAAAAGGAGCTCCTTTATTCGCTATTACTTTCTAGAACGACAACAAAGTGCCTCTGTTTTGAAAAGTCCTTTAGGTTTAAGAAGTTTCGCATACGTGGTCTCCATGGGAGCCTACAGCTTGTTTTGCTGGCCGGCGATAGGTCATGTCATAGAATTCGTAGATTCAGTTCGGGTTCTGACCTTCCATGAGAATATTTCTATTGCTTAGGTTGTAGCCACTTGGCCGATGGAAGTAAGTTCAAAGCCTGGAAATGCCGCTTCCTTCCTGATATGTCACATTTTTTACCTTCTGTTTCGCTCCAAGAGATAAGCCTCTCCCAAGGCCTTGAACCAGATTCCGCTCTTTATCACATAATAGATTCCCTTCAGGATCCGGGCGAGCTCAGCAATTAGTAATCAAGAACTAACGACTTTTCCGTGTTTAAATGTTTGAAACAGTACAATAGAACATACCAGAAAAACGCAAAACGACACGTCCTCACAAAAGACTCTGTGAAGTTTGCTGGATTAAAGAAATAAATTGATCTCCTCAAGCGAATGATCTAGTCTCTCAAGCGAAAAAGCACTGTCCTGTAAATCACATAGGGAGGATTAGCGGCTATGGAAGTAAAACGTCGATTATCTAACAAAGTGATCTCGTTGGTGATGAGTTGGGCAATACTCGCTTGGGTTGCTCACGGATTGTCAACATATGACTATTGTTATGCTTCCGGTTCCGAAGAACAAATATCTAGTCAACTGGCCTCTCCATTGCCCGCTGCGAAACCGGAAGACGTCGGCATGTCTTCTGAGAGACTGCAGAAGATCACTGCATTTTTCGGTAAGGAGTTTGCTGATGGTCGCTTACCCGGAGGGGTAATTGCTATTGCCCGAAAAGGTAAGCTGGTGTTTTTCGAAAGTTTTGGCGTTCAAAATCCAATGACCAAAGTTCCCATGAAGAATGACGCCATATTTCGTGTGTATTCTATGACGAAACCGTTTACATCAGTAGCGGCTATGCAGTTGGTGGAAAACGGAGCGATTCAGCTTCCAGATCCAATATCTAAGTACCTCCCAGAATTTATCAATATGCGAGTTAGTGTCCCTAAAAAAGATAGCAAGGGGCTCACGACTTACGAGATGGTTCCTGCTGAACGCCCTATAACTGTACAAGATCTAATGCGCCATACCTCTGGGCTAGCCTACGGTGAAATCACCCAAAACGAACCGGTTAAAGAAGGCTACGCTAAAGCCGGTGCATATAAGCCAGGAGTCATTGATTACGACTGTCGTGATATGACTCCCGCTGAGGAGGTTTCAGGAATAGGGAGAACACCGCTTGTTCATCAGCCCGGGACAACATGGGAATACAGTTTGTCCTGTGACGTTCTTGGTAGGGTTGTGGAAAAGGCCACGGGAAAAACCTTAGGGGAATTGTTGTCTGAAAGGGTTTTTAAGCCATTGAAAATGGTCGATTCTGGTTTTTACGTGCCGAAGGAAAAATTTTCTCGCCTAGCTGAACCTTTTGAAACGGATCCTTTCACTCATAAGAAATTCCCGCTGATTGATGTCTCAATGCCACCAAAGAACGACTCTGGTGGGGCCGGTTCTGTTTCTACCACCGCAGATTATTTGCGCTTCGCTCAAATGTTACTCAATGGAGGCTCGTTGGAAGGCGTGCGGGTATTGAGTCCAACCACGATACAATTGATGGTTTCGGATCATCTTGGAGATCGCAAATTCAGTCCACTTAGTCCCGGTGGGCTGTTGCTGGGAACACCGGAAGGGTATGGGTTTGGTTTGGGATTTCTTGTACGTAAAACCCCTGGGATGGCTGGAGTTCATGGTTCAGTGGGAGAATTCATGTGGGGCGGAGCTTCTGGGCCGTTTTTTTGGGTCGACCCGAAAGAGCAGATCGTGGCTGTGCTAATGACTCAAGCTCCGGGTCCGTCCCGTGTTCCTTATCGTAGGAGCATGAAGGCCCTAGTGTCCCAAGCAATCATTAAGTAGATTCCCGTTTGAACAGTCTCCTTTATAGGTTGCCGCCATTCTGGCCAATTTTTGCAATAGCCGAAAGAAGTCAGAATCGGCTAAACCTGACTTTTTAGGCGGCGGGTCCCGTGGGGTTTAGATCTGGCTGGTTGAGAAAACATCAAATGAAGAAGTTTTTGCTTTTTGATGTCACGCCGATTAGCCATTTGAATCTGATGACCAAAACACTGTTTTGAAATCTCTTAAAACGGACTCCGGGTTTGGTTGAAATTCCTCCCGGAGCCCCACCCCCCCCGGTTGAAGTTGGAAAAGCCCACACCGGTTGGGTTAGAGCCATTATCTAAAGTTCTGTCGGGATGGCGCATGTTCTTGTATCTTTATCTTTATGTGTTAATGAGCCATCTGAGAGCCTAGGCCAGTCTGCCAATAAGTTGATCTCTGGCTCTCCAATAAAAACCGCGAAACCAAAGTGCCTTCGTGACGTGCAGCGGCCGTCCGATGGGATTTTATCTATCGAAAAGTTGGGGAACAATTGCCAAGGCTTTCGGAGTCTGTGGTCAATACTTTAGTTGAAGGGGCGCTACGGTATTACGAGTTGACGTAATACCAAACTAGTATGGGGTAATCAGGGGGGTCGCCTTCCCCTGTGGTCGTCTGAGTTTAAAAATGGTTTCATAAATCATATGCCATCCTCGTTAACTAAACAATTTCTGGGCAAGAAAATGCTGTGTTTGAGAAAGGGGCCTAAATTCCAATCACCAAATATTTGTACACAAACATAGATGAACGAAGCCAACTCTAACAACAACTCAACACTGGATGACCGAAGTGAAATCAGCTTGGTCAGCGAAAGACATCTCTATTCTCAAGTAATAGGATCTGATTTATGCCGGAGCAACTCTGATGAGGAGTCCTAAATTAAAAATAAGTTCTCAGAAATTAACCTCTTCTATCCCTTTTAAGCCCAAAATTGCCCGGGCTTCATCTGGAGTTGCCGGTTCGATTCCTAGTTCGTTCGCAATCCTAACTATTTTGGCCACTTGCTCGGCGTTGCTTTTAGCCATAACTCCTTTCTCAAGATAAAGGTTGTCTTCCAGCCCCACACGGACATTGCCACCGACGAGAAGTGACTGAGTCCCCAAAGGAAACTGCGCACGCCCTGCGACACAGACGGAAAATTCAAAATCGCCAATAAGTTTCTTTGCGTAATCCACAAGAAAAAGCAGGTTTTCAGAGCTTGGGGTGATTCCTCCGAGAACTCCCAAAACAAATTGGATGTAAACCGGTTTTTGAACGTAACCCTTCTTAATCATGAAAGCCACATTGTTGATCATGCCTGCGTCGTAAATCTCAAATTCTGGTTTTGTATTTACTTCGTTAAAAATGCGGGCAAATTCTCTCATAGATTTAAATGTGTTAGGGAAAATGAAATCTTCCGTCATGACCAGATACTGCTCTTCCCAATCAAACTTGAACTTACTGTATCTGTCAAGGGCATGAAAAAGAGCAAAATTTACGGAACCAGCATTAAAAGAGCCAAGTTCAGGTTTGAATGTGGAGACAGGCATCAGCCGTTGTTCAGGAGTTGCACCAAGTGCGCCACCGCTAGTTATACAAATTATCATATTACATTTACTTTTTATTCGGGTTAAGGTCTCCCTGAATAAGTCTAGGTCCGAAGAGGGTCGGCCTGTCTTGGGGTCCCGAACGTGGATATGACAGACAGCTGCCCCGGCTGCATAAGCCCGGACAGCATCATCGGCAATCTCCTGAGGCGTTATTGGTAAATACGGTGTCATGCTAGGAGTGTGAATTGCACCGCTAATAGCAGCTGTGATAATTACCTTCTGTTTCATTTCCAAATCTCCTTTAGTAAGGGTCACGTCCAACACCGTGACCCAATTGGTAAGAAATTATGATATTTGGGACAAGGTTTAGATCAGAAAAACATGATGTCGTTAAATACTATAGTTTCGCCTTTTTTGTATGAG
>JBMFSZ010000124.1:0-9074 GCA_049967315.1 Desulfomonilaceae bacterium | reverse complement strand
CTATAACCGAAGCCTTGGTTGCTGGTGAGGAAGTCTCTATTCCCGGCTTCGGAAAATTCTCCGTTGTAGTGAGGCAAGCGCGCTCCGGAATAAATCCTCGAACCAAAGAAAAAATTCAAATCGAAAAGACTAAGGCTCCTAAGTTTTCGCCGGCAAAACTTCTCAAAGAATCGATCAAGTAATTACTTGTCGGTAATTTGCTATTTTTGTGGTTAGATGGTCCTGCGAGGTCAACTTCTCGAGTAATCTACTGATTATGATCGGTGGAATGTTTCAACGACGCGCGGGAGAGAAATTTCTTGGATTTTCACAATTGCGCCTACGGGCGCTTTTAATTTTGTAGTCACTGGATTAAATATAGGGGGGAATGAATCCTGACTATTTTGTTTTGATTCTGGCTTGTGGGAAAAACTTTTTGAGGTAAGTGATGTTTGTTATCGGGAATCTTGTTTTTGCTCTAGCTCATGTGGTTGACATCCTTTTATCCATCTACTTGTGGGTTGTCATCGTCGCCGCATTGATTTCATGGGTCAACCCCGATCCATACAATCCTATAGTACGATTTCTGTATGGAATAACTGATCCAGTATTCAGTTTTGTCCGACGCCATCTTCCTATACCCCAGATGGGTATAGACTTTTCGCCTCTGATTGTACTGATTGGTATAGTTTTTCTTCAGCAGTTCCTCGTAAAAACCCTTCTTCAAATCGCTGAAGCTTTTCGTTAAAAGCCATATAAATAATAGGATGGAATACAAACAGAATGACCGGCCTTTGGAGCGCCGGTCATTCTGTTTGTATTCTTTTTAAAAGGCCGATTAAAAGTCGTCGAAGTCTATAGTCAGTTCGTCATCAACGTAATCTTCGTCGACTTCCAGGGAGGACAATAAATCCACAGGGCCACCCTCTAGGGGATCTTCAAAGTCAGCGAGAGCTTCGGCCAGTGATTCTTCTTTAACATGGCCGATGTAATAATCGATATTGTGAGAATGAGGCATGCTGGATCCTCCCGTTTTCTATAAATGCCGTTGCGTTGCAACTGAAAATATATAAAGCATAACAAGGTGATATTGTCAATACTTAAAGTATTACATTAACAACTGGTCTGACTTGAGGATCTTTGGTATCTGTGTCCCCTCGCCTGTTAATCATTATGAGCCATGCTAAACTCAGCAGATTGTCTGGAATATCGAACCGTTGCTTTAGGCCGAATATGAAAATTGTGGCTGGGTTTATTCGACTATTCTAGTAATCTCCGTGTAATGTTGACCGTAATCGCAGTATCTCAAACAATTTTGTAAATGAACCTCGCGGTCAGCTTGTGTGCAATCCCGGACTGGACGCGCTGGAACTCCAAGCGCCACTTTATTGGCAGGTATCACTGTCCCGGGGCTAACCACGGAACCAGCCCCTACGATTGCGCCTTCTTCAATAATACATCCGTCGAGAACTAGCGCCCCAATACCTATCAATACGTTGTTATGAATTGTAGATCCGTGCAAAACTGCACGGTGCCCTGCAACAACATCATCGCCCACTATCAGCGGAAATTTGTTCCTGGTTACATGTAATGTACAGTGGTCCTGAATATTTGTCCGTCTTCCAATTCTGATGAAATTGGCATCCGCCCTGGCCACAGTGTAGAACCACAGATTTGAGTAATCCCCAATTTCGATATCACCTAAAAGCACTACTCCGGGAGCCAGAAAAACATTCCCGCCAATTTTTGGTTTTATTCCTTTGTATTCGATTATCACGAAATTCTCCTAAAAATCACGGCTAGCCTGGCCTTATGGGCTAGTCACAATTATTTGTTTCCAAACTCTGTAATCGCGTCAAAAAAGTCATAGGATATGGATCGGAGGCGTTGAGGTTTAAAATAGTTGTTCTGTCTCTTCATTTGATCCAGTTCAACGGCCCTTTTGAAGACTCGATAGTACCGATACCACAGCAGCAGCACCTTTCCAGCCTTGGGCCCTGACTGACCCGCATGTTCTCGTATATGATCCAGGTCATACTTTTCGTCACTGCTGAGCAAATTATAGGCATTCTTTGGTTTTTCGTAGGACCAACTTGCAATACGCGCCTCACCTACAGCGCCGACTCCGTTTACATAAAATAGAACCGGCAGCCCGCGACGAATATCCTGAAAACCGGTCGGAAAAGTGTATACAAGATTTTGATTCAACTGACGTGATTTCGAATTGCTCAGACTAAACAAATTGTCAGCCCATTCTTCGGGCATGGGGAGCTCGATCATTGACGCTGCTCTTTTCCTCTCAATCGTGACCATAACAGGCTTTTCCTCGCCCTCCTTCACTATGAGAGGGAACAGGAGTGTTTCGAGTTCCTGAAATTCCAGTGGTCGCGCAGGAGGGGTTACGACGAGGCTCGCTCCTTGTCGGCCTATTTTGTGCCATGAGGGAAACAGGAACGGATGCTGGTAAATCCGTTTTGTTCTGTATGAAAGGCTGTTAGATTCCAGTTTGGTCTCATAACCCCATTCGACGAATTTTTGCTGTAGAAAATCAAGTAATTCTGATGAAGTTATAGAGCCATAAACGAATTTCTTGGCAAATTTTACTGAATTAGTTCCGTCAGGTCTCGGGGACCAACATAGACCTTCGTAAGCAAATCCAGCGTCTACCAGTACGCTTGTGAGCCGGTCGGCTTCGTCGTCTTGAAGAACTAGCCCTGCTTTCAATATTTTTAGCTCAGCCCATTGAATTATTCCCCGCCTTACAAATTCGGTCGCAAATCCGCTATCTTTTGCCCATTCTGATACCGCCAGCTTCAATATGTCGACTTCATCTTCACCACTTCTTGACCAAATCAAAATCCCCTCTACAATCCCGGCTTTTTCCAGAATCAATAGGTGTGAGTTGTTAGGGATAGGAATTTCAATCTGGTTGAGACCCAATTTTTCCAGGGAACCACGCAACTCGTAAAAGTTTTCTCCTGGTATTGACCTGACAAATGATTTCATGACCACGGCCTTGTCGGATAGGAAGGGTTAATGTCATAATCGCCAAGATTGAGGAAAAGGGTCCGGTTAAATAATATTTTAACTGTGAGGGAAGTTCAATTCGGAATTTTGATATAATTTAGATTTGGAGCCTTGATATACTAAAACATTTGGTGGAAAGTAAATCAACGGGAGTTTTTTAGGCTTCTGGTTTAGTGAATAAGGAGAATTTGATGAGCGATCTTGCGACGCCTTGTCTTGTAATAGGTGCACGCGGAATGTTAGGCCACGATCTTTGCTCGACACTGAAGCAAGTCGGTGTCAGAACCGTCGAGATGGATATCCCTGAAGTTGACATTTGCAATTTGTCTTTAGTTAGATCCATTTTTGAGAAGCTAAAACCAGAGACGGTCGTTAATACCGCAGCCTTGACAGATGTGGATGGATGTGAAACCCAGGTAGAAACGGCTTTTAGAGTGAACGCTGTTGGACCTGAAAATCTTGCTATCGTAGCTCGGGAATCTGGATCATATTTGCTGCACATAAGCACTGACTATATCTTCGACGGATCCAAAGGGGAGCCTTACAAGGAAAATGATTCACCTAATCCTCTGGGCATATATGGCAAGTCCAAATTGGAAGGTGAAGTCAGGCTACAGAAGGTTCTTTTGGACAATTATTGTATTGTGAGGACGCAGTGGCTTTACGGGACAAATGGAAAGAACTTTGTAGACACAATAATTGGAGCCGCAAAAAGGAACAAGGTTTTGAAGATAGTAGACGATCAATTTGGGGCGCCTACTTACACGGTTGATTTGGCCACGGCGATTGTCAAGCTATGGCAATTGCGGGCCGCCGGGGTTTTCCATGTTACAAATAGTGGGATAACAACATGGAGCGACTTCGCGTCAAGAATTTTGAACCTTGTAGGATTGTCCGACATTACAATCGAAAACATTAAGACTACTCAGCTTGGTCGACCCGCTCCTCGCCCCTTGTATTCCGTTCTGGACAATTCAAAATTTGAAAACCTTACCGGCATAAAGATGCCCCATTGGGAAGATGCTGTCGAAAAATACCTTTGCGGGAGGACCGTTTAAAAAATGGAAATGACATTATCTGAGAAAATTCTCGCAGCCCACGCTGACCTCGAATTCGTCAAACCTGGGGAATTGATTGAAGCCAGGGTGGACATAGCGTTAGCTAACGACATAACCCTGCCTCTGGCCCTAAAACCGTTTAAAGAGGCGGGAGGGGTCAGAGTTTTTGACACTTCTAAGGTAGTTGTAGTGTTGGATCATTTTAACCCAGCTCAAAGTATCGATTCCGCAATGATGCTTGCAAAGAGCCGTGATTTCGCAAGAGAGATGAAACTCATAAATTTCTTTGATCTGGGTGCTATGGGAATTGAACATGCCCTTCTGCCGGAACAGGGTATAGTTCGACCAGGAGACTTAATAGTTGGAGCCGATAGTCACACTTGTACCTATGGAGCCTTGTCGGCCTTTTCTACTGGCGTAGGTAGCACTGACTTCGCAGCGGCTATGTTGACCGGCAAATGTTGGTTCAAGGTGCCTGAATCCATGAAGTTCAACTTGAGTGGAGCTTTCGGGAAGTGGGTAAGTGGAAAGGATCTGATCCTAAAAATAATTGGAGATATAGGAGTGGATGGCGCGTTGTACCGAGCGATGGAGTTCTCGGGCTCAGGGGTTTCCAATCTTACGATGGCAGACAGGTTGACCGTCGCAAACATGGCGGTGGAAGCTGGCGCCAAAAACGGGGTATTCCCTTTTGATTCTGAAACCAAAACCTATGCCGACGAACATGGATCGCGTCCTTATACCGTTTACGCATCAGATGACGGGGCTCAATACTGCGCCGAGATATCGATAGAACTCGACAGTATCAAGCCGATGGTTGCATTACCGTTTTCTCCGGAAAATGTTCGGCCAGCCTCCGAGGTAAAAGACATGAAGGTGGACCAGGTTGTCATAGGCTCCTGTACCAACGGGAGGATTGAAGACCTCAGAGCGGCGGCGTCAATACTTAAAGGCAGGAAAGTGGCCAAAGGAGTAAGGCTCATAGTTATTCCCGCAACCCAAAACATTGTCGTCAGAGCAATCAAGGAAGGATTGGTCGAAACAATCATTGATTCCGGAGGCGTTGTGTCCACACCCACATGTGGACCATGTTTGGGTGGTCACATGGGCATATTGGCGCGTGGGGAACGCGCTGTATCAACCACCAACCGCAATTTTGTCGGCAGAATGGGACATCCGGAGAGTGAAGTTATTTTGAGTTCTCCTGCGGTAGCTGCCGCGAGCGCCATCACAGGGATTGTCACCGACCCTCGAGAAATTTGACAAGCTGTTGTCTTTTGTTTTTCAGGGTTCTTTGTCCAGTTCTTTTGTTTCCGGTGTGTTTCATTTTTTTTAGATTTTTCTGGACATGAAAGCAAAAAATCAGTTAAATTTAAAAAATCATATACACCATGATTTTTATGTTAGTTTAGGTTTAATAGCACGAGAGTCAGAGTGGATCTAGAAAAAATATCTTGACTTCTCAAAACCATTCTGATAATCAAAGTATCAAATAGCTTTTGTTCGTTTATAATTCCACATTTGGTTTCACGCTCTTTTTTCTGTGGAGCCTAATAAAAGGAGGATTTGGGTATGGTTAAAAAACTGATTGTTCTGCTAGGCGCGATGGCCATTCTAGTGAGCGCTATGGCCGTAGCGGAGGCCCAGGTTTCAGGGATGCCTATGGTTGCCACCACAGGGGATACAATCATGATCCCCATGAAAGTTAAAACTTCTTTCAGCAGATCCGTTGCCGGAACGGCCGGTGGCGACAGCACTCTTTGCCTGAGCGGTTGCGAGCAGTATACTGCTGGATTCCGTCCTTGGGGCGTTTGGAAAGGCACAACCTGCACAGAAAAAGTCCAGGTTATCCCGCCTAAGTGTGTTGCTCCTGCTTATGGTGGACCAATCGCTTGGGGCGCTCCTCCGGTTCTTCCTCCCAATTCAAAGCTTATCAGCAATGTTGAGAAATACACTGTTAAGTCACCCGGATGCAATCCTTGCGTAACACCAGGTCTTGGTTACGAGATGATCAAGAAACAGCAGGTTAAATAGTTTATCTAATCGTTGTTAGAGAATGGGGTTAAAAAGGCCGGAGAGTTCTCCGGTCTTTTTCGTTCTATTTTTCACACTTTTAAAATCCCCGGTTTTGCGGAGTTATCAGTGGCTCATGACTCATATGTATTAATACTGGATTACGGGTCCCAATATACTCAATTAATCGCCAGACGGGTTCGGGAAGCCGGTGTCTATTCCGAGATTCATCCTTTCAACCGCGCCTTGGAGGTCATTCAGGCCCGACCTCCAGCCGCCATGATATTGTCTGGTGGCCCTGCAAGCATTTACGACCCGGAGGCTCCGCAGTTGGATGAGTCCATCCTAGGGTTAAATATACCGGTTCTCGGAATATGTTACGGCTTGCAGGCACTCGCGCACGCTCTTGGTGGCACAGTTTACAAGGCCCAAGAAAGAGAATACGGACGTGCCACCCTTGGGGAAATTTCTCCCCGTTCTAGGCTTTTTGAAGGCCTGGAAATCTCAGATTTTACCGTCTGGATGAGTCACGGAGACAAGGTTGTAAAGGCCCCGCCTAATTTTATCATCACGGCGCGGACTTCTGATACGCCCGTCGCTGCTCTGGAACGTGCCGATGGGATGATATCCGGCGTTCAGTTTCATCCAGAGGTTGTCCACACGCCGTTGGGGCCTCAAATCATTGCCAACTTTTTGTTCAAAATCGCCAAAATTACCCCTACCTGGTCCATGTCGTCTTTTATAGACAGCTCAATAACCGAGATAAAAAACCGGGTAGGTGACGCCCACGTCGTAGCCGCTCTTTCCGGAGGAGTAGACTCCTCTGTAATGGTGGCCCTTGTCCATAGAGCTATCGGCAATCAGTTACATCCCATTTTTGTCGATAACGGCCTGCTACGTAAGGACGAAGCCCAGAGGGTTCATCAGGCTCTGGAAGACCGCCTCGGGATTTCAGTCGATCATGTAGATGCCGCGTCCCGATTCCTGGATAAACTCCGGGGTGTCACCGACCCCGAACACAAAAGGAAGATAATAGGAACCGAATTCATTCGCGTTTTCGAAGAGGAGGCGTCCAGGTTTCCAGATGTTCGGTTCCTAGCTCAAGGAACTCTTTATCCTGATGTAATTGAAAGTGTGTCATTCAGGGGCGGGCCGTCGGTTACCATTAAGAGCCACCATAACGTAGGAGGCCTTCCGGAGATTATGCGGTTGGAGTTGATTGAGCCACTCAGAGAGCTTTTTAAGGATGAGGTTAGGGCATTGGGCATGGCGTTGGGTCTCGACGAAAACCTGGTTTGGCGACACCCGTTTCCCGGGCCGGGCCTAGCCGTCCGAATATTGGGTGAGGTTACTCGTGAAAGACTGGATATCCTTCGGGAAGCCGATGCCATTGCCATCGATGAAATCAGGAAAGCTGGATTGTATAGGAATATATGGCAGGCATTCGTGGTCTTGTTACCGGTTAGATCGGTGGGGGTAATGGGCGACGAACGAACTTATGAACATGTTGCCGCATTGAGAGCAGTTGATTCAACGGATGGTATGACAGCGGACTGGTTCAGAATGCCCCATGAAACTCTAGCTGTTATTTCTAACAGAATAATCAATGAAGTCCGCGGTATCAATCGCATGGTTTATGACATTTCATCTAAGCCCCCCAGCACCATTGAATGGGAATGATGATAAACAGAAACTGAAGGATCGCCCGCTCTAACGGGAAATACGACTAATTCTTAACCACTTAGGATTTCTCTAGATTCCTGATATACTCCTTAAGATTTAGCAATTTCTCACGTGGAAAATCTTTTATAAGCCTGCGTATCTGTTCAAATTTAGGATCTTCCTTTAAAGGTTGATAAGGTTTGGGTCGCGTCGTTTGGGCTAACGTGTCAGGCATAGTCATTATCAATTCTCCTGGAAAGCTTCGCTGTCACGTGTTGAGGAATTGCTCCCGCTAATAGTCCAACCGTTTATCAAAGTCAACTAAAAACCCAAGTTTTGCGGAAATATTTTTGGAACATATTTTTTAATGATTCCAATATGTTCCGACAACGCCCATATATTGGGACGAACGTCTTATTGACCCGGTTTTGTTGCGCTTTTGGTTCTCAAAAAAGAAGACCGCCTTCGGGAAAGTATCAAGGGGGGGGAGTCATGATACAATGAAGACGGCCTCACGATTATCAATCTAATCTTAAAAGTCTAAAAAGTCAATCACAACCCGTTATCAACAAAAAATATTGAGTCGATTGACCATGTTGGCTGCCTAACCCCGCGTCTTCCTGAGGGGCTTAAATTAATTTAGTGCATAAAGTGAACGTTTCCAGGTAAATCCGCATTGATTTAGGCAACTAATGGTGGCATTATAAGTGTTTGTCCGACATTGTGGACGTAGAATCTATTTTCGTCTTAGGAACAAAAAACAATATGAGTCTCTTTGAAATTGATCAAACTAAATGCAAACGTGACAAATTTTGTGTGTCCGTATGCCCTATGGGTATAATCGAAATGAAAACCAGGGAGTCTTTCCCTTCAGCGGTTAATGGGGCTGATGAACTCTGTATAAAGTGTGGGCATTGTGTAGCAGTATGTCCACATGAGGCGTTCGCTCTGAATTCTTTACGACCAGTCGATTGTCAGCCTACGTCAGCAAGTCTTTCCCCATCTTATGAACAGGTAGCTTATCTGATGAAATCGCGACGTTCAATAAGAAGATATAAGGACGTGACTGTTGACGGAGCCATAATAAATGATCTGATTGAGGTTGCGAGTTACGCGCCTTCAGGACACAATTCGCAACCTGTTCATTGGTTAGTGGTCCAGGACAGACAAGATATGAAAGCCTTGGCTGCTATCGTGATCGATTGGATGAAATCCATGGTTCAGAACCAACCGGAATTTGCTAAAACCATGCACTTCAACAGGGTAATAGCAGCATGGGATATGGGTCAGGATAAAGTGCTGAGAGACGCTCCCCATATGATAATCGCACACGGG
>JBMFSZ010000123.1:0-9171 GCA_049967315.1 Desulfomonilaceae bacterium | reverse complement strand
GAACAACCGTTCCTCCAACCCAGTGGAGACTAGGATCTTAACCTTACGAGGAGAAGATCAGGGATCTTCCCACTCAGGTCAATTCCTCCGGTAAACGAATTTTGGTTTCTTGGAATAGTAAAACAGGAAAGGACAAACGCGGAGGGTCGTACGTTTTCGCTACGTACCTGGAAACATTCCTTTTTTTGTAGAATCCCGTGATCCATTGCGTCGTCCCGTTTTTTTCAAGCGTAAACACATCTTAAACTACGCTTTATGCCGTTTTATGCGCTGGCTTGTCAAGCAAAAAATCAGATCTTTCGATCTTTTCATCTTTAATCTATTCACTTGAACCAAGAGGTCAAATAATTGCCGCTCAACTAAAATCCTCAAATTCATGATTGTCGTCTACGTCTGACATGTTTCGGTTCTTCGATTTCGGCCTTAATCGCACAAAACACCTAGGACACCTCATTGAAATGCGGGATACCTCATGGTGACATTTCCAACAGAACCTCGGGCTATCGATGTCGGGTTCACTTAGATCAAAACCGCATCTTTGGCATCTGGGAAGTGATTCTGGGACAAAAGCCTCACATCCTGGACAAATTACAAGCAACGCGCCTCCAAGGTCCGCATAGGGGGTCATATGGAGCAACTTACGAAACAGCACAATAGCAATCACAACCAAAAGCGCCATATAAGGGGCCAAAACGATTTTGGCCTGCGCAGGGGCCAAAGCGACAAGAATATTGTACGCGCCGTGAAAGAGAACAGCGAACACAAACCCTTTAGATACCATGAATATTTCGCCGGAGGCCATAAAACGAGCTATCCCAAGTGAGTATCCCCACATGAAGGAAAAAAGAATATGTGCAGGCGTGGCGTACAATAGTCTGGAGACCATAATTGAAGGCCCCAATCGAGATATGTACATCGCGTTTTCTATGACCACGAAGCCAAGAGCAGCGGTAACAGCATACGTCACGCCATCTACGGGGGAACGAAAATCCGATTGCCTGTAAGCCCCGATCCACACCGCGAGCAATTTAAAAAACTCTTCCAGCGGCGCTATCATCAGGAAACCAGATACCAAAGTCTCTTGAATCGTCGGCTTGATAATGGTAGCGTTCAGCGCCTGCTCTAGTAACGAGGTAGGGAACGTAAATGAGGCGGACCACAGGAAAACTCGAAATACGCTTTCGAATGATCGGGTTTCGCGACGATTGACGATAAAACAATAAGCTAACCAGATAATTCCCGGCGCTACACCTATAAGAATGTAGGGAATTTTTGTTGTCACGGCTCTCGTTTGACTTTCTTCGAGTGACCGTATATCACGGATTCTGGAAGTCGCCAAGGCGCATATAGGACAAGGAGACCCGATTTGCAGCCCTATTCCGAGTTGCTCCGTCTAGAAAAAGTCTTCAAAAGTTTTCAGGCCAGTCGATCTTTTTTTCAAGGTGGTCGGATTGCCATTAGGGCAGTTGACGGCGTGAGCCTTGTAATCAATCGGGGAGAGACACTGGGACTGGTAGGTGAGTCAGGATGCGGTAAAACTACGCTGGGTAGACTCATCCTGAGGCTTGAACAGTTGGATTCGGGAAGTGTCTGGTTCGAGGGCCAGGATGTCGCAAAATTGTCCGCTAGGGAGATGAAAAGTGTGCGACGGAAAATGCAGGTGATCTTTCAGGACCCCTATTCTTCCCTGAATCCTCGACGGACAGTTAAAAGCGCAATTATTGAACCGCTCACAATACATGACATTGGATCCAGATCTGACCGAATACGTCGGGTTACCCAACTCATGGAAGAAGTAGGGTTGAGACCCGAATTCGCAGACAGGTACCCTCACGAGTTTTCTGGGGGGCAGCGACAAAGGATAGGAATCGCTCGGGCGTTGGCTCTGAACCCTAGCCTGATAATAGCCGACGAACCGGTTTCGGCGCTTGACGTGTCGATCCGTGCCCAAGTGCTTAATTTGATGGAAGACCTCCAGGAAAAATATGAACTTACGTATCTTTTTGTATCGCACGATCTTTCGGTTGTCGAACATATTTCGGATCGTGTAGCTGTCATGTACCTTGGGAAAATTGTCGAAATCGGCCCCAGACGGGACATTTATAAAACACCCTTGCATCCTTACACCGAAGCTCTCTTGAGCGCTGCTCCTATTCCTGATCCAAAAATCAAACGACACAGAATCGTCCTGCAGGGAGATGTGCCAAGCCCGGCTAATCCCCCATCAGGTTGCCGTTTTCATACGAGATGTTGGCTAAAGATAAAAATTTGTTCGGAACTTTCCCCGGCGCTTAATGACGTAGGAAATGGACACAGCGCGGCCTGCCATGTCAGGGCTCCCTCCATGTAGTTACAACATCCCAATAATGCAGAAGGTTTTTTGTTGGCGCCAAATCATATTTATCAACAGGTGTTTATAACTATCCTTCTCACAATAAAGGAGATTTCAACCTCCTTGATATTACGGCATGTTAGAGTTACCCGTTGAAATTATTAAGGTTATGTTATAGCTCAATTTTAGAGCGGATAGCGTGAAACGCTGTAAAACTGGTCTCTAGGCAAAGTTTTCCACAGGTTTACTCACGAGTTATCCACAGGTTCTGTGGACAGATACCCGCAGGTCTTGGGTATTACTTGCAAAACAGTCTGAAATGTGGTCTTGATAACTGCCATCGAGTTTTTTGACGTTTCCGTATAATTGTTAGATTTATGAAGGTTACCTGAGGAATAAATGTCATTTGTAAAGGAATTCATCCTTTCGATAAGTGTCATAAACCTTATAGATATAGGCCTGATAGCGTTTCTCTTTTACTTTGTCGCGCTTTGGTTCAAGGGCACGAGATCATTTCAGATCCTCATTACGCTTATGGGCACAGGAATGTTCTATTTCCTGGCGACGAAGATGGGGCTGATTCTGACTTCGATACTGTTTCAGTATGTTTGGGCCGCTATCATAATTGTAGTGGTAATTGTTTTCCAGCCTGAAATACGGCAAATGCTTGATCGGGCCTCTCCAATAAGACATTGGAGGAATCGTCAGTATCAGAACCCTGATTCAGCGGTAGTAGACGAAATTGTCATTGCCATAACGGAATTGGCGCGCCAAAGGACTGGCGCCCTAATTGTTTTTCAGCGTCTGGATTCCCTGGACCATCTCATCGTCAAAGGCAAAGATCTGGACAGCGCTCTTTCAGCGGATCTGCTCCAGGCGATTTTTCAAAAGAGTTCGCCCCTGCACGATGGCGCCGCTTTGATCTATAGGGGTAGACTTAAAGCGGCATCCTGCATCCTGCCACTATCCCGCGACGAAGATTTAAGCGCTAAATACGGGACAAGGCATAGGGCCGCATTGGGTTTGTGTGAGAGGACTGACGCAATTTGCATTGTTGTGTCCGAGGAACGTGGTGAGGTCACGATTGTAGAAGGTTCGGAAATAACCCATTTCAGGCAGCGAAGTGAATTCAAGTCAGCTATAGAAAAAGGGCTTTCGAATCACAAAGATGATGACGGCGCCACTTCACCGGGAATCAAGGCTCTAGTTCTGTCAAATTGGCGTTTGAAAATTCTTTCTTTGGCCACTTCGATAGTCCTGTGGTTTTTGCTAGTTGGTCCGCAGCACTCTGAGATTGGAATTTCCGTACCGATCCAGTATACGAATCTTCCAGCATCCATGGAGATTGTCGGTCCGTGGATGGACCGGATAGATGTTAGGATACGGGGCTCAGCCCAAGGTTTGGAGAATTTGCCTCCTGGAGCGGTCAGGGCTGTAGTTGACTTGGGCAGGGTGGTTCCTGGAATCAATTTTTTCAGGATGACATCTAATCATATCCAGGTTCCACCAGGCATCACGATAGCACAGATCAGGCCTTCGGACCTTCAGTTAAATATTGAGGCCGCATCTGTGAAGGTCTTTAAGATTGTTCCGACCATAATTGGCGCATTGCCGGAAAAGGCGAAAATCGTTGTTTCGCCCTCGGAGGCAAAAATTAGGGCTTCTCTTGGGGATCTGAAAAAGATTACCGCTGTCACTACAGACCCAGTAAATATTGCGGAACTGGCGTTGAAACAGCGCATCAAGGTTCCTGTTACGATCAAACCCGACGGGTTGAGGATAGATTCACTAGACCCTATTCAGGTCAATGTTATTTTCGAGACAGAAAAGCCGTGAAAACCAGCTCAAATCCATCTACAAACCTTCGGCCCGACCTGCTCCACCCGCTCAACACCCTGGTAACCACAGCAGCGGAGTCGCTACAGGCCTTTACTATTGCTATCTATCTTAAATCCTCGGGCGACAGATTGTTCAGACTGATTTCCCACAGAACATTGAGCCAGCATTTTGTGACCGACGCTCCTTTATTGCTTGAAAGAAGCCGGATAGTTGCACTGTTCAGAAAGGGATCGATCAGTCACGAGACACACGCTGCGGTCGCTCCACTTGTCCAAGAGATTTATTCCAGGTCTGAACCTGTACAGGCAATGTTAGTAGCGCCTGTTTCTGACAAGGCCTTACTTATTGTCGACACCGTAGAGCCTCCCGCTTTTCAGCCATCCCAGATAAAATTCGTGCAGGGTCTGGCCCGGACAGTAGAGGGAATTCTCGGCCTGGCGAACGCTTCCGATGGCATGGAATCCGCAATATCGGAATTTTCCACAGTCGCTGAATTGCTCAATGGCTATCGACTAGCTCAAAACATTTCTGACACATTTTTTGACGATATGGTGTCTTCCCTGGTCAGTAAGGGCCGATTTGATGGTGCGCTGATAGCCACGGTCTCAACTTCGAGTATGTCCTGCAGAATCAGGTCAGTTTCCGGATTCTCCAAGTCTCTGAACAGAGGGCGTGTCATAAAGTTGAGGCCTGGCTGGGCCAAGTGGTCAATCGAGCAACTGCAATCAGTCATAATGGGCAGTCCACGTTCCGGTGAAGCTTTTGTACCGGTCTTTCACTCAGGAGAGGCCCTTGGATTTCCTGTTAAGAGCGCTGTCATAGTTCCGTGGACCAAGGAACAGGGAATTGACGGCTTTCTTTTGTTAGCTTCCCGAAAGGAGGACCCTACTCTCGAGAGTGACCGGAAGATATGGGAATTCCTTGGAGCGGTTCTCGGAATAGTTAGAAGAAACATCGTGAACGAAAAATTGCTAAAAGCGGTACGCCTTTATGACGGTGAATCCGGTCTAATGAACGAGAGCTTCTTCAGGGCTCAAACGGGTATAAAATTCATGCAGGCCATCACAAATAGGCTGCCGTGCTCTCTCATACTTGTTGCGATCGAGAACATCGATAAAATTTACCTGGAACATGATATCTCCAGGATCAAGAAGTTTCTGACGATTTTTACGGAACGGCTATTGAACCTGGACAAACGGGGAGCCATAGTCGGAAAGTTTCGTACAGGAGGGTTTGGAGTATTCCTTGAGAACTTTCCTGTGGAGGAGGCGACTAGTACGGTTCGCAGAGTTATGGGGTTGTTTAGCATTGACGTAACCAATGTCGACGGAGCTGAAATAAGGCACTCCGTAAAAGTGGGCTGGTGCCATTACCCTACCGAATGTTCATCTTTTGAAGATTTCTGGCGCCAAGCTCTGTTAAGGCTAACAAAGGCCAAATCGGCAACAGGAGGTTCGTCAGGGTGGTCGAATTTCTAGTCGCTGGACACGACTCCGTGAAGTAAAATATTACAGCAGCCTAAAACTCATGGCGGCTTGTATGGCGTTTTGGCGTAATTAATCCGCAGCAGTGTAGAGGTACTTTTTTATGCTAGTTATCGATGATCCGTGGAAAGAACTTAGGGCGACATGTTTTGGCAACATCGAGCCTGAAATTGTCTTGGAGGCCGTCACAGCGCCCTTAGACAACACTGCGCAAAGTATATCAGGCAGGGATCTGTGGAAAAACATAGAGACTTTGCCAGCATGGTCAGCAGCGATGAGTTACGGGAGCAGGGAAAAGATGGCCGAGGACATGGATAGGAAAAAATCTCTGAACAAAAAACTTATTGGTTTGGGACACATGACCCCATTTGAATCAGTTCAGTTCAATTTTCGTGTATCAGGAATTTCAAAGGCTTGCGGCGCCCAAATGTCTCGACACAGAATTGGACAGGGTCATGTTAGTTCAAGCAGAAGGTTCCAGGCTCAAGGAGTCGCTTTTGTGTACCCTCTCCTCAACTATATTGACGACGAACAGGCCGTCCGAAATGCTCTCAGGAAACTCAGTGACGCCAACCAAAAGGCCTATGAGTTATATGAACAATTGAGGAACACGGACAAATTACATAAAGAAGACGCCAGACGAGTAATCCCGGTGGCTTCCTCTCAAGAGCGGGTATGGTGGATAAACGCGAGGGCCCTACGTGATTTCTTTCGTCTTAGATTACCAAAGGACGCTGAATGGGAAATTAGAAGAGTTGCCGTAATGCTCTATAATATCGTCCTGGATGCTGCCCCTTCCCTGTTCGAGGACATAGTTGTCAGATAGTCTCTAACTGCAAACAGAAGCTCCTGTGGTTCGGAGAATGACCCTGTGGCATCGTCCAAAGCCGGTCTCTGAACCACTATGACATTACACCCTTCATCTTGGGCCGCTCGTATTTTCTCTTCAGTTCCCCCTCTTGTTCCACTGTCTTTGGTAACCAGTGTCTTGATGCCAAACTCTCTAATCGCACGAACGTTGTCTTCGTAAGAAAAAGGGCCTTTCGCTGTTATGATGTTCGCGGCAGGAACACCTAAATTACTCAAGGCCTGCAATGAATCATGGTTGGGCAGTGCTCTGACGATCAACTTAGAGTCATGTCCCTTGCACACGGACACGTAAACATCAAGATTCCTGATTCCTATGGTCACTAGGATGTTCCCGCCGAGTTGTAAGGCTCTCTTCGCTGCGTCAACATGATCCTTGGCAAGGATGACATTAGCAAAATTTGTAACAACGGGTGTTCTGGTCAACCTGAAATATCTGATACTCGTCTTCGCGGACACCTTCCGGGCATTCCTGGTGACTTCTGCAGCGTAAGGATGTGTAGCGTCTATGAGTATGTCAACTTTTTCATAAATGACAGCTTGCTCCATATCATCCTCGTTCATGGCCCCTCTCCTCACTCTCACCAACCGTGAACCAGGAAGCTCCATAGGTGTTTGGGTGGCCATGGAAAATATTACCTGAAATCCCTCGTCTATCAGCAGCTTTAACATTTCGACTGAATCGGAGGTTCCTCCTAGAAGTAAAATCATTTACGTTTCACCAAATCCTACTTAGCGCCTGGCTGGTATCATAGCTAACTATAGCAAACTGTTATCGATCAAGAGGACTACTGTTCTGGAACTAACCTCAAGCTCCGGCAACTGATTTTGAGTCACTTCCCTGACTCTTTCATCTTCCAGCGTAAGATTTTCGAATACAAATATCCGTCTGGAGGATGGCGATCTACTCAGGAACGAGACTATCCATTTCAGCGAATCCGAGCGCCCAAGCAAGATGGCGATTTTGGATTCCATCGCTAAGGATTCGTCAATCGCTTGGTCAGGATCTGAAGCATGAGCGCTGATGATTCTCGCGTCAGCCCAATCGAGACACAACCTTGCAAAAGCTACATGGACAGAACTAATTCCAGGAACAACCATGCAGTTCGCCCTACCAAAACGTCTCGTAACAAGTTTGGATAGGCTGAAAAATCCGGGATCCCCGCTCACCAGAACACTAACCGGGCCATTAGATCTGGCTGAATCAATTAGGTTGAGCCCCACTTTAAGATCAGTCCCCAGGACAACTCGTTTACCGTCGAACCATGGGAAAAGATCGATCAACCTCTCATATCCCACGATAACAGACGAGGCTTTCACAACCGAGATCGCTTCCTCGGTCAGACATTGGGCCCCCCCTGGACCACATCCTACTATGTTGATTGGTTTAATGACCGACATAATGATCCTGATTCAAAAGCCTTTTCCGGTTGGGGATCGGCGGCACAAACTACAGTCGAGACAGGCTACCGCAAGTATCTGAAACAAAAGATAACCATGGCAAATACTATAAAGCACAAAACGCTAGTAGTGTTCATTAGCTTTACACTTTGTCCGATCGAGATCGGTTGAGGATCTAGGGCAGGGTCGCCAATGAAAGGTTTTTCGTGAAGCGATCCTCCATAATAACTCGGACCTCCGAGCTTCAAACCGAGCGCACCAGCGAACGCAGCTTCGGTGTGCCCAGAATTTGGGCTGGCATGGTTTAACCGATCCCTTTTGAAGATCCGAAAGGAATCGCCGCTTCGCATGCCGTTTACCCATGCGGCTACAGGGACCAGAAGCCCTGTAAACCTGCTGGGAACAAACGCTGCGAGATCATCCAATCTGGCAGGGGCCCACCCAAAAAACATGTAGCGGTCGTTTTTGTAACCAAAAGTGGAATCAAGGGTACTGATCGCCTTATAGACCATGATTCCCACAGGGCCACATAGAAGTCCGTAAAAGATCGGCGCCGTAACTCCATCAACGGTGTTCTCCGCTACGCTTTCAACTGTCGCTCTTATGACTCCATCTTGATCCAACGCGGCAGTGTCCCGACCACAAATCATCCCCACTCGTTTTCGACTCAGCTCAATGTCATTAGACACCAACGCTGTTTGAACCGAGAGCGCGTGTTTGGCTAAATCATGGGCAGCTATCCCAGTGTACATTATAGTGATGGAAATCACATCTCCAACTAAGGGATGGAACCAATAGCCAATCCGAACCAGGATGTGTGTCACAAGCCCAACGACCACTACAACCAGAAGTGTAGTCAGTACACCTGCTATTCGCTCGTGGTTAACTGACCCCCTGGTTCTACTCTCGAGAGCGATCGCCAATTTGGCTATCAAACGAACCGGATGTGGCCACCATCGTGGATCTCCAATTAGCCCATCCAGGCCAATTGCAATAATTAGTTGAAAAGGAAGGGAAATCATATCTGCTCTGGCTTAGAGACCCCGTACGGCAATCTTTCACCAACTTTTTTTCAAATAATACGTTATACCGGACCTATTATTACTCGACTCACGCAGAATTTAGCAATAGTATTGCGATCTCGTGATGGGCGGGTACATTGGGCAAAGAGTCTAGCGCTGGTTTCAAAAATCACAGCCACCTCATAGTAATCAAGAAACAGGCAATGTGAAAGAATCCGGTATAGAC
>JBMFSZ010000122.1:0-9176 GCA_049967315.1 Desulfomonilaceae bacterium | reverse complement strand
TTTACCTCGAATCGGTTGGATACGGCGTGGGACTACGACAGTCAGAATTTTATCCCATAATCGGTCGCGGTGGAAAAGACATCATAGAATCAGGGATGGTCATAGACTTGCTGTTACCGACCATCTACCGACAAGGTGTAGGGGGTCCACGTGTGACTGACGTGATACATGTGGGCGAACATGAAAATGAAGTTCTTACTGCTTTTCCTCGCTGGCTTGTGGAGGTCTGACATATCGACCCTGACCTGGAGTGTATTGAGTTCAAAATCAAAATTCCGATGGGGGGACAAGATCAGGGCATCATTGGAATACACGAGTTGGTAATTTCGGAGGTTGGCATGGCCAATTTATGTCAAAATAATAAAACGGATAGTGTCGGTAAATTTATGTTGGGTAATGAAGCCATTGTGCAAGGGGTTCTGGAATCAGGTGTAGATTTCGCGGCTGGTTATCCAGGCACCCCATCATCAGAAGTCATTGAAAATCTGGCTAAGTATGCGAAAGACTTCAACCTGTATGTGGAATGGTCAACTAATGAAAAGGTGGCTACAGAGGGATCAGCCGCAGCCGCTATTGCAGGACTTAGAAGCATAGCCGCAATGAAAAACGCAGGCCTCAGTGTAGCGCTCGATTTCCTGACACACCTCAGTCTTACCGGTCTGGGGGGATCAAAAGGCGCCATGGTTGTGCTGGTTTGTGACGACCCAGATGCTCATTCAAGTGGCGATGAGACAGATTCTCGATGGCTCGCAAAGTTTGCAGGAGCTCCTCTAATCGAACCTAGTAGCGTTCAGGAAGCATATAGGATAGTCCAGGAAGCATACAAACTTTCGGAGAAATTCAGTTCATACGTCATGGTGCGTAGCTACACCAGGCTGTCCCATGCAAGTAGTGTGGTTCAAACGGGAGAATTAATCCGACACCCCCAAAATGTGCGTCTGGATGTCAACAAGTGTCTTACCCCATATCTGGCAAAGCCCAAGCATTCACAATTACTTCAAAAACTGGCCAACATCGAACTTGAGTTTGAACGTTTCCCATTTAATGAATACCTCGGACCCAAAAATCCCGAAATCGTCATAGTGGCAAGCGGTAGTGGAGTACCCAGCGCTATGGACGCTATCGAACTTCTCGGGGTGGAAAAATCTGTGGGGCTGTTAAAATTGACTACGCTTTGGCCATTTCCCAGAAAATTTGTCCGGGACCATCTGAGAAAGGTAAATAAAATACTGGTAGCGGAGGAAGTCGATCCATTTTTGGAATTTCATGTCAAAGAAGCTCTTTTCGAGCTTGATCAAAGAGATCAATTTGTTTTTGGTAAACTATCTGGACACATTCCCGGGCATGGGGAAATCGACCCGGACAGAATTGTCGAGGCGTTGGCCAGAATATTGGGTATCAGACATAAGCCACGATCGGATCAGTACTCACAACTTGTTAAAGAGGCAACCGAGAAAATGTTGGTGAGCCGAGGGCTTTCCTGGTGTCCGGGGTGCCCTCATCGGGCTACCTTTTGGGCATTGGAAAAGGCGCTAAAAAGGGAAAAGCGTGCTGTCTATGTTACTGGAGATATTGGCTGTTATACTCTCGACGTGTTCCCCGAGGGAAAATGTCAAATGAATTTGCTCCATGCTATGGGATCCGGAATTGGGCTAGCTTCAGGGCTGGGCCAGTTGGGAAAATTCGGTAGTGATCACCCTATAGTTTCCGTATGTGGCGATTCGACGTTCTTTCACGCGTCAATTCCAGGTTTGATTAACGCCGTGTACAACAAATCAAACCTGGTTCTCATAGTATTAGACAACAGCGCCACGGCCATGACCGGCTTCCAGGCGCATCCTGGTGTTGGTTTCAACGCTATTGGGGAAAGCGCCCCGCCGATCGATATAGAAACGTTATGCCTTTCTCTGGGGGCTTCGGTCACTCTTGCCGATGCTTTTGATATCAAGGGAACGACCACGACAATACAAGAATTGATCAAAGCTGAGCAGGGGGTTCGTGTCCTGATTGTGCGAAGGATGTGCGAACTTCTTCGCATGAAAACCCATAAAAACAGACCTTTTAGCGTCAAAATTGACAACGAGAAATGTCGAGGCGAAAAATGCGGTACTTGCTACAGCGCCTTCCGTTGCCCGGCAATTTTGCGTGATCAGGAAACCGGAAAAGCTCAGATCAGGCAAGACGCCTGTCCAGGATGCGGGGTCTGTGTCAGTGTTTGCCCATCCAAAGCCATAACACGGGAGGCCCAGCTATCATGACAATATACAATGATCCACTGAATCTAATTGTTTGCGGTGTTGGAGGACAGGGAAATATCCTTATATCAAGAATGGTCGGGAGGATACTATCTAGAAAGAATTATTGCGTGACCATTGGAGAAACCTTTGGCGCAGCGCAGCGTGGGGGCGCTGTCTACAGTAGTATGCGAATTTCCAGAAATCGCTATTACGGCCCACTAATTCCAAAAGGCAGGGCAAACATCGTAGCCGGATTAGAACCACTTGAAACTTTGAGGATACTATCCGAATTCGGGAATGAAAATGTCATGACAGTGACCAATACGCAACCGGTCTATCCGGTTGGGGCTCTTTCAGGCAGGGCGCAATACCCTGATCTAAATGCTCTCACAGATGCTATCAGACGTTTATCCAGCTCCGCCTGGCTCGTTGATGTTACGCAGATGGCCTCAGATCTGGGGAGCCCGATCGCTGCTAACATCATTTTACTGGGTAGTCTTGTTGGAATTGGCAAAATGCCTTTGGACAGAACCGACGTCGAAAGTGAAATTCGTTCCACTTTCCGGGGCGCAGCGGTAGAATTAAATCTAAGAGGCTTTCAAATGGGCGCCGAGGCTGTTCTTGCCTAGACTACCGGAGTCCAGGATTTTTATAACTCTTGGCTAGAAGTATGCGACTGTCCATCATTGAGAGAAGAGATGAAACCAAACAAGAAAATTGAAGGCGTTTTACTGCCAGTCGTCACTCCGTTCCGGGAAGAAGAACTGGATGTCGAAGCATTCAAGTTCAACATCGCAAGACTTAACAAGACTAATCTGACCGGTTATGTTGTCCTGGGATCGACAGGTGAGAGTGTTTACCTCAGCGAGGTCGAGAAAGAAAATCTGCTCGCCGCAGCTCGAGAATCAACTACACCTGAAAAGATATTAATGATGGGCACTGGCCAGGAATCTACCAAAGCCACGGTAGGGCTAACCCGCTTGGCTGCAAAGCATGGGGCTGATTGCGTCCTTGTAGTCACTCCGGCTTTTTTCAAGGGCCAGATGACTCCTGAAGCTCTTTTCAACCACTACTCAAAAATAGCGGACCAATCTCCTATTCCGGTTCTGCTTTACAATGTTCCGCAGTTTACTGGCCTGAATATGGAAGCCGGTGTCGTCGCCCGGCTATCTGAACACCCAAATATATATGGGATCAAGGACAGTTCAGGCGATATCGCTCAACTGACAGAAATAATTCATTTGGTCTCAGAAAATTTTGTAGTTTTGGTCGGTTTGGACCCGGTTTTCTATCCAGCGCTATGTGTAGGCGCTCATGGAGGGGTCCTTGCGACTCCAAACGTCATTCCCGAAATCCCGGTGAGGATATACGACTACTTCACAAAAGGTGACCACAAGGAAGCCTTAAAATTACAGCGAATTCTCAATCCCCTCGCAGTCATGCTCACATCCACATATGGGGTGGGTGGTCTCAAACTGGCCATGAATTCCAGAGGATTCCATGGCGGAGGTGTACGATCTCCTTTAATGATTCCAGAGAACGCCAGAGGCCTTATTATCGCTGAGCTAGAGAAACTGAGACCATTTTTGGCAGAGTAGTTTACCCACGGCAAACAGGCGCCGACAAAAAGGTAGCTTAGCCCTGACGCCTGTTTGTCTGAAATAAAACGGTAATGGTTTCTCAGGCCAGTAATTTTTTGTAATACGAACCGTGAAGATAGATTGGGGCCAAGGGGTTGTGGCCCGTTACTCGATCCTTGACAGCCAAGACTGTGGTGTAGGCTTGCGCGTGCTTGAAAAACATCGAATCATGCCCCACGCAGAGTCCTAGAAGGACATTGAAGTCGGTTTTCTCATCGTTGAGGACCATTGCCTGAAAAATAGGGTTACACATGGACTCGTCAGTGCCCCTAAAAATTTTGTCCTGATCTTCTATTCCGATAAGGTCCTTTGATGTCCTGCCAGCCTTGCAGCATACAGAAATAACATCAAATCCGTTCTTTTTGAGTATCTTGTCCACAATTGAAGCCTCATATTTTAGACCAACGCAAAAGACCAGGCCAAGTTTTCTGTAACCCATGCGATTCGCAAATTCGCAAATTTCCACAATACGAGTCTTCGTAGGTTGCATCACATAAGGACGCTCATCCCTGTTGGCATAGCAGGCCGACTCCTGAACAGAAGCATTGTGGGCAAAATCTTGCGTTTCAGGATCTTGGTATTCCATGTTTGCCATCGTGAGAAGTTCCTTGCGACTTACGGTAGGGCAGCCTTTATGGCTCGACCCAGCCTTATTCATACAAATCATGTCTGGCATTTCATTTGGACAGGTTGCACATGTGGGTGAGAGATGTTTCTTATCTACAGACATCGCGAACTCCTTGAACCGAGTAGTGAATTTTTCCAAGCCAAGAGCTAAATGTTCTTAGCCGGATTTTGGCGCCGATTTACGTGAGCAAAACCCCGTCTTAGAGTATTTTCACTTATACTCCTTATATTCACAAACTGTAACAGGTAATCCGGGCCTCCGGCCTTGGATCCAACACCAGACATACCGAATCCGCCAAAAGGCTGCCTGCCAACCAAAGCCCCTGTTATTTTCCTGTTGATATAGAGGTTACCAGCCTTGAAATTCACCTTAACAGCTCTAATACTTGCCGGACTTCTGGTGAATATTCCACCTGTAAGGGCGTACGGAGTGCTGTTTGCGATATGTATAGCCTCGCTCAGGTCCTGAGCTTTTATGACTACCAGAACTGGTCCGAAAATTTCTTCCTGAGCAATCCGGGAATCAGGTTCTATGTCAGTGAAAATAACAGGCCCAATGTAATAACCCTTCCCTTTTACATCGCGCTTCAACCGGACGTTTCCATCCCTGGACCCCATCTCAATGTAATTATTTATCCTATCCATGGCCAACCTATCTATTACAGGCCCCATGAATGTCCCTGGGTCGTCAGGAGGCCCGACGCGTATACTCTTGGTGGCCTCTATCAATCTGTAACAGAAATCATCGTAAGCGCTTCCTACTACAATTGCTCTGGAACACGCCGAACATTTCTGGCCCTGAAAACTGAATGCTGATTCGAGAACTCCTTTAACCGCCTCATCCAGGTCGGCTGTCTCATCTACGATGATTGCGTTCTTGCCCCCCATTTCGGCAATAACTCGCTTCACGTTGGTTTGACCTGCAGTAGTTTCGCCAGCAAGCTTGATAATGTTGAGCCCTACTTCCTTTGATCCGGTAAAAGCCACAAAATCTATACCGGGATGCGATACGAGATGCTCACCAACTTCCTGACCTGAACCTGGAATGAAACTCAGAACTCCATCAGGGACCCGAATCGATCTGAAAACTTCGATGAGTTTCCACCCCAAAACTGGAGACAAGCTCGAAGGTTTCAAAATCACACAGTTTCCGGTAACCAGGGCTGCTGAAACCATTCCCGTAGGGATCGCCAGAGGAAAATTCCATGGACCGATGACTGCGCCAACACCACGGGATTCGTAAAAATACTGGTTGAATTCCCCTGGATAATTACCCAATATTCTCGATTGGCCGATCCTTATCATCTCGGCTGCGTAATACTCCAGATAATCTATGGCTTCAGATACATCTCCATCAGCTTCTGTCCACGTCTTGCCGACCTCATAGACTTCCAGAGCCATCAAGTCGAATTTGTTCTTCCGTATCCTTTCAGCCGCCCGAATCAGAAATTCCGCTCGTTCATTTACCGTTAGTCGATTCCACTCTGGCCAGGCTGATCTGGCGGCTTCAACAGCCCGCCCGGCATGATCTATCGAACCAGCGCAAACCTTGCCCACTATTTCATCAGGATCTGCAGGATTGAATGAAACAATTTTCTGTTCCGTCCAAACTTCTTCACCATTAATAATAAGAGGATATGTGTTTCCAAAATTCCTCCGAATCCGGCGCAGAGAATCCAGCACAAACTTTCGATTCGCGGGTTTTGAAAAATCGCTCACCGGCTCGTTCACGAATTCCGGATGAAAAGTTTTGGCAGACTCTCGTTGAATTATTGGGGCAGGCGTTCTGAGCAATTCATCCAAAGGAACACTTTCAGAAAACGATTTCCTAAGAAAAGACTCATTGGATGTGTTTTCGAGCAGTCTTCTAATCAAATAGGCCATTCCCGGTATTAATTCACCTACAGGAGTGTAAACCCTCAATCTGTAGTCCATTTTTCTAATTGCTCGTCTGATCGGTTCCGCCATTCCGTATATCATCTGGAATTCGAAAGCGTTATTTTCCAGACCTAATGACTCGGCAACGGCCATAGCGTAGGCAATACTACGAATGTTGTGAGTTGCGATTGCAGGACGGATGTTAGCGGTGTTTTGAAGGAGGGTGACTGTCAGGTCTTCAAAATTGCGGTCTGTTTCTTCCTTGTTCAGGAATACGGGGACAGGCCATCCCCTTTGCTGGTTAATGACTGTTTCGTAATCCCAATACGCCCCTTTAACAAGACGGATACCGATTCGATTCTTAGCCCTTTTTGCCCATTTAAGAAGTCTGAACACATCTGACGCTGTCTCGGGCAGATACGCCTGAAGGACCAGCCCCAAATAACGCAGACCGGGGATCTCGTCAAGCAGGCTCTGAAAAACCGAAATCGTAAGGTCCTTAAAATAATAGCTCTCCATGTCTAAGGTTATCGAAACATTATGTTCTAGAGCCAACTTGATTAGCGGGATCAAGGTTTCCTTGATTTTTGTGATTGAACCATTCCAGTCTTTTGGATCAATTTGGGAATAAAAAGATGAGATCTTTACGGAGACATCAAGGACAGGAAGACGACCACGGTTGTCGTTATCAAGAATAGGAATTTCAGACCACTGGTTTATTTGAGGCGCCAGAAAATCGATAAGTCTCCGGTAACGTTCAGCGTGCTCTAGCGCTTCTGAATCAGCTAGTACCGCTTCACCCAAAATATCAACAGTAAACGCCATTCCTTCTTCTCGGAGTTTTTGGAGAACTTTTAGTGCTTCATGTTCGTCGCTGCCACCTATGAACTGATTCGCCATGGATTCAGCGCCCATCTTTACAGCCTTCGCCGTCACATGCGGTAAAAGCCCGGAAAGCTTCCCGACCCCATGGAGGAAAGGATTTTCCGGAACGTCTTCAAAGTATTCGTCGAGTATTTTGGCTATCAGGGAATCAGTCTTGAGGCAGGGAAGAACATCCACGAAATGGAAAAGAGGAGCCTTTAGCGCTTCATCTTTCATGACCCACTCCGATAGTCGACCGTTCCAGGTTTTCATGTCGAACAGTGAAGGGACTTCCTGCCCAATAGACAAAAAGATCTCTCTTCCTATTGTCTTCACTCTCTCTTCAAGGTTATCTTTCATTGTTTATCCTCGCTGCCATGGATCGGAGATTTTCCGAACAACAGGAACCTATACGGTAGCGCCGGAGACCAAGCCTTTTCAAGAATATAGTTCGAAGCTAAATTAACTGACAGGATTAATCTGGACAAGGGTCATCATGAGTGAAGAAATTCAGCAAAAAACGACAGCGTGGACTCCCCTGCACTATTCGATCTTTCGGGCTTTGTGGATTGCTGCGACTGTTTCAAACATAGGGACATGGATGCAGAATGTTGCTGGCGTCTGGATGATGACATCTCTTTCGCATTCTCCAGTCATGGTTTCTCTCATGCAGACAGCGACAAGTCTGCCGGTATTCCTTGTAGTTCTACCGGCTGGAGCGATCGCAGACATTGTTGACCGTAGGCGTATGCTCATCTTCACACAATTATGGATGACAATCGCAGCTGCTGGGCTAAGCGTTGTGACATTCATGGGAGTTACAACGCCGTGGACGCTGCTTTCGTTTACATTTGCCCTCGGCGTTGGAGCGGCAATGAATATGCCTATATGGCAAACGGTGGTGCCTCGTTTGGTTCCAAGAAAGGAATTGCCTCAGGCTGTAGCCTTAAACAGTGTAGCTTTTAACATCGCTCGGGCAATTGGCCCCGCGTTAGGAGGTTTGGTTGTAGCTCTTTCAGGACCAGGACTCGTTTTCTTTCTGAACGCCATCTCCTTTTTAGGTGTAATAGTAATAATTTATCGGTGGGATTCAAGCCGTCGGGAAAACCCCTTTCCCCCTGAACATGTTTTAGGGGCTATACGCGCAGGGACTCGCTACATGACTCATGCTCCCGAGTTGCGGTCAGCCTTGATCCGTTGCTGCATATTTGTCGTTTGTGGCAGCGCTTTGTGGGCTTTGATGCCGTTGGTGGCTCGCCACCAACTCGGGATGAACGCCCGCGGATACGGCATGCTAGTAGGCTTCTTCGGGACAGGAGCATTGTTGGGAGCGTTAATGCTGCCTCAACTTAGAAAAACGATGTCGATGGACTCGTTACTGTCCTTGGCTACGGCAACCTTTGCCTTGGTAACCGTGGCGCTAGGGTATTTGCGCGTCCATTTCCTGCTTTTTATGGTAATGATTGCTGGAGGCATGGCCTGGGTAACGATCATGTCAAGTTTGAATGTCGCAGCCCAAACTTCAGCCGCATCCTGGGTACAGTCCAGGGCGCTGGGTTTTTTTACTCTGGCTTTTCAAGGGTTAATGGGCGTATCTAGCGCAATGTGGGGAGCCATAGCCGAATTCAACGGCGGCAACTCGTTGGCGCTTTTGTTTGCTGGAATTGGCCTCCTTGGCGGACTTGCCGGGGTATTTATATGGCCAATCAAGGGCGTGGGGAATCTGGACCTGCGACCATCGGAACACTGGTCAGAACCACTGGCGGCGGTGACCCCAGACCCAGATGATGGCCCCGTGTTGATAATGTTGGAATACAGAATTGATCCTGGAAAGGCAGCCAAATTTTCTGAGGCTAGAGCTGGTTTCAAAAATGCCATGTGACCGACATTTCTGGGGTATTAAATAAGTAGTTGTACTTTTTGGTGTTTT
>JBMFSZ010000121.1:0-9232 GCA_049967315.1 Desulfomonilaceae bacterium | reverse complement strand
AAACACCAAAAAGTACAACTACTTATTTAATACCCCAGAAATGTCGGTCACATGGCATTTTTGAAACCAGCTCTAGTCATAACGTCTGTCCAAGGATCTGTACTGGATGGCTTCGCTCACGTGATCTGACTTGATATTCTCGGTTCCCTCCAAGTCGGCCAGAGTGCGGGCTATCTTGAGAATCCTGTGATATGCGCGAGCCGATAAACCAAGGCGCTCAACAACTTTTTCCAGGAAATTAAGAGAATCTTGGCCCAACTGGCAGTATTTCTTTATTAAAGAAGATTTCATCTGGGAGTTAGAAAAAATTCTGTGTTTCGACAACCGGTCTAGCTGGATATTTCGTGCACGGTTTACGCGGCTTCTGATTTGTTCGGACGATTCGCTTTCTTGTTTTCCGGTAAGATCTCTCCACTCTACTGACGGAACCTCGATGTGGATATCTATTCTGTCCAGCAATGGACCGGATATCTTTGCCCAATATCGTTCTATGTTTTGTCTGGAACAGAGACATTCGTGCTTTGGATCCCCTCTGTAGCCACATGGGCAAGGATTCATAGCAGCGACGAGCATAAAACGGGCTGGAAATGTTACCGCTATATGGGCTCTGGATATTGTTACTTCTCCATCTTCAAGAGGCTGTCTGAGTACTTCCAGAACATTTTTTCTGAATTCCGGCATTTCATCGAGAAACAACACACCGTTGTGTGCTAGGGAAACCTCTCCAGGCCTTGGAATGGCGCCTCCCCCAATCAAGCCCGCATCTGAAACAGTGTGGTGAGGTGACCTAAAAGGCCTTCTGGTAATTATCGATCTTTGCTTACCCAGCAGACCTGCAGCAGAATAGATTCTTGTTGTTTCAAGCGACTCTTCAAAAACAGGCTCAGGAAGAATTGTCGGAACCCTCTGTGAAAGCATTGTTTTTCCTGAGCCTGGTGGTCCGACCATCAAAACATTGTGACCTCCAGCGGCTGCAACTTCTACCGCTCTTTTAGCATATTCCTGCCCCTTGATATCCCGAAAATCTACGGTGTAACCTACGGCATTTTTGACTGTCTCGTTCAAGTCTGGTTTTGCTGGCTCAATAGAGATTCTTCCTGTCAGGAAGGCTACAGCGTTGGTAAGACTCGAAACACCAAGTGTATCAACTCCTTCGACCACAGCGGCCTCTGCCATGTTGGCTTCTGGTATGATGATGCCACGGAATCCCAAGTCACGCGCTGCAATTGCCACTGACAAAGCCCCCCTAACTTGTTTAACGCTGCCATCTAGAGAGAGCTCGCCAACTATCAGGTAGCCGCTGATTTGGTCACTGGGGAGCAATCCTAATCCGATCAATACACCCAATGCTATCGGTAGATCGAATCCTGATCCTTCTTTTCTCAAACCTGCCGGAGCGAGGTTTACAGTTATTCGCCTGGCTGGAAATGGGAAGCCGCTGTTTACGATAGCAGATTTAACTCTTGCAGCGCTCTCCTTGACGGCGCTGTCAGGAAGACCAACCACGGTCACGGCGGGTAGTCCATTGTAAACATCGATTTCAACCTGTACTGGATAGGCGTCGATACCTACAAGGGCCCCTGAATGAACTTGAGCCAACAATTTAAATTCCCCCCTTACACAAGTTAACTTAGAGTTGTTTTATTTGTGTTTACAACCTGTTCGGTCAATAAGTGAAAGTCATGGTAGCAGAGGTGTGGATATTTTTCAAGAAATATTGTCATGAGATAAAGCTGATATTAAACCCTTCAGATCTTGATTATGAGTTATCAGTCTAAAACAGTGGTGTAAATAAGCTTGTGTATTAAGTAACTATCCCCAGTTTGCCTCTACCGAATGTTTATACAACGTTAGGACGCGCCCTCGGCTGCTGATTGTTTTTGCCACACTCTTGAAGATCGCTAACGATTTTTCCAGTTACTTAATGCCTGGATTCTGAACAATTCATTGTTGCAGCGGGTTAGGGGTGACAATACATTGACTGCCTGAACACCGTCTGGAAGCCATAACGTCTAATACAAGATTTAAAAAGCGCATATGGATCACACATCAGCGACGGCCCTAAGGATTAGAATTCGTCATATGTCTCAGTGTCCGGTTCTTCAGGGCCCGTGTCAGCCAGATTAACTCGGGGGCTTTTGATGTCGACTATTTTAGAGCGAATAGCCGCCAGCATTTCGAGGTTGTCTTTCAAGAAAGTTTTCACATTTTCCCTACCTTGGCCTATCCTGTCGTCACCGTATGAATACCATGCTCCGGATTTGTCGACAATGCCGTTCTCAACAGCCAAATCCAGGATTTCACCTGCAGAAGAGATACCTTCGTTGTACATAATGTCAAACTCTACCTGTTTGAAAGGTGGCGCCATCTTATTTTTTACGACTTTCACCCTAGTCCTGGAGCCGGTAATGTTTTCGCCCTCCTTTATTTGTCCCACCCGACGTATGTCGAGCCGCAAAGAAGCATAAAACTTTAGAGCGTTCCCACCAGTGGTGGTTTCTGGATTCCCGAACATTACACCAATTTTTTGTCGTATCTGGTTAGTAAAGATTACCGCAGTATGGGATCTCGAAATTGCGGCAGTCAGCTTTCTGAGGGCCTGAGACATGAGACGAGCCTGTAGCCCCATATGAGAATCACCCATCTCGCCTTCGATTTCTGCCCTTGGGACCAGAGCTGCCACTGAGTCGATCACGATTACGTCCATAGCTCCTGATCTTACAAGAATTTCGGTTATTTCCAGCGCTTGTTCTCCCGTGTCAGGCTGAGAAACAAGGAGCTCGTCTGTCTTAACTCCCAGTCGTCTAGCGTAATGGATGTCCAGGGCATGTTCTGCGTCAACAAATGCTGCATATCCTCCAGCTTTTTGGGCTTCTGCTATGATGTGGAGGCATAGTGTAGTTTTTCCCGAAGATTCTGGACCAAATATCTCGGTAACCCTACCTTGTGGCACGCCTCCTATGCCGATTGCAAGATCCAGCCCTAGAGACCCGGTGGAAATCGCTTTGATGTCAGGCATTATTCCTGAGCTGCCCAATTTCATTATTGAGCCTCGACCGAATTGCCTTTCAATTTGGGTTACGGCGAGTTCAACCGCCCTAAGCTTCTCCGATGCGGGTTTGGCCCCTTCCGTTGGGTCAAGTGGTTTCTTGTTTTTTGCCATCTCATGTCCTTTCATTACCGGGTTGAAGAAGTTCCCGATGACCATATACCGTATGCGCTATTCTACAGAGAGGTAAAAGGCCTAACTGGCGATAAATCCCCCGGTCTTAGACTGTAAATCCAGGATGAAATTGTAGCCAAGCTGAATCATAAATTTATATTATATTACAAGATTCGTCAAAATTGGTTTTTATATCTTTCATGATATAAAAATTGTCCCGGCCAGATGGTGTTGGCCGTAAGATGTGTAATTACTAAACCCTTAAAAAAAGAAATGGGTCCGTGAATAAATGAGGATTATTTCTGCAAGTCGCAGAACGGACATACCTGCTTTTCATTCTGATTGGATGATATCTCAATTTAGAGAGAAAACTGTTTCTTTAGTCAATCCATTCAACAAAAAGCTCAGTGTAGTTTCTTTAGCCCCTCAGGATGTTATAGCGATCGTTTTTTGGACTAAAAATGCACAGCCGATGACGCGTTATTTGGATGAGCTATTAGATCTTGGTCACCAATTCACATTTCTTTACACTATAAACAATTATCCTGAGTGTGTGGAACCGAATGTCCCTGATCTATGTCACAATATGAAAGTCGTGGAGCAACTGTATAGGAACTATGGTTCAACTGTGCTGCGATGGCGCTACGATACTATAGTACTTTCAAAGACCACGGGCAGATCCTGGCACATGAAAAATTTCAGAGACCTTAGCCGGATTTTGTGTCCCTTTGTTAATGAGTGCGTATTTAGCTTTTGTGATTATTATAATAAGACTAAAAAGAAAGTGGCTTCACGGTTGCCGGACTATTGGGAGCCGGACCAGCAGGAATCTGCAGAAATCGCTATGGAACTTGCCGATGTCGCGTCTGAATACGGAATCAGGATGTATTCGTGCGCTCACGATTTTCTTGCGGTTGGTTCGATTAGACCTGCATCTTGTATCGATGTAAACTTTTTGAAGAATTTGGTAACGTCCGACGAAAAAAAACAATCTCTCGAAAAGATTGAAATAAAACCAACTAGGAAGAATTGTAAATGTTCGGCTTCTACTGATATCGGCACATATGGAACATGTAAACACGGCTGTATATATTGCTATGCCGCTCGCTAACCAAAGGAACCATCGGTACTGTTCCGAAAACGCCATGAACTTTTCGGATGGAGTCAGCCTAAACTTGTCGTGCAAGATTGCTAAAACTGGAAAACTATCTATTATGGTTACATCTTTTTTGGTATAATTTGAAATAATAAAAGTATGCGATCTGTTCGCCGTAACGTAAAACATGTAATTGAAAAATGATGAAGCTTCAAGAGAGTAACATAGACGACAACGTTGATTTAGATCTTACAGATGGTCTCGAAACAGAGCGGCTAGCTCTCCCCTCCAGCCTTGTAATAGACAAGACAGATATGGAGAGAGTCCTAAAATACTGCCTTTTAGTAGCATTGTTACTCCATCTGCTGCTTTTTTTTGTCGTCACACGAGTCATTGGGCTACAGCCTTCGCATTCCCTTCTGAGGCCGGGAGAGAAGGTCACTCAGGTCAGGCTTGTTGAGCCCGAGGATTCGTGGAAGAAAAACGAGGCCCCTCCAAAGCAGGCAGCGGCAATGTCTGACAGGGATCATACCGCTTTGAAGCAGAGGCTTCCCAAGATGCCTATTCCTCCAAAGCCTCCTATTGGCGCCATGCAGGAACCTCCCAAGAGGATGGCCTCTTTAGCTCCACCAATGGCCCCAGAGGACCTGATTAAGAAAAAGGCTGAAACGCCGGAAGACCAGAAAACGAAATCCATTCAGGATGAAAGGGTTCAGAAGAAAGTTGAAACAGTTGAAAAGGAAAATGGATCCACTGATACAAAGTCAAAAAATCGAAGAAAAAAGATTGATCTTCGGCCGACACCGCGTGAAATGGCGCAAGGACTTTCACGGACGTTCAGTGGCCCAAGAGACTTTTTTCCTGATGGTGATGTGGACGAGGCTGTCGTAGACATCAATACCAGGGAAGACAAATTTTTCTCGTATATGCTCCAACTGAAAAGAAAAATACAGGGAGTTTGGGTTTATCCGGCAGCGGCTGCCCAATCGGGAATCGGCGGAAGCCTGGCCGTTGAATTTTCAATCGCAAAAAATGGCGAGCTTCTCTATGTGAATCTGCTAGATTCATCTGGACACTCTATACTCGATGAATCGGCAGTGAAGGCTATCAAGGCGGCTGCTCCGTTCTATCCGTTTCCTCCCCGATTGCATGCCAAGAAGCTTAGGATTAGAGCAAACTTTATTTATGTTACAAGCAGTTTTCTGAGAAACATAATGTGATATATAGTTTATAGCTATTTCCTTTTGATTCCTAACCTATTTTACAAGCAAAAAAAGTTACATTTTAACTACGGTAGGGGTGGGTTGCATCTTGAAAACTATGCGTTGATCGGCTATCATTAGATTAAGCAGTCTTGATCCCTGGATCGAATATAGGCTGCCATTGATTGTTCCTCTTGAGGCTGATTTGTCTCAGGATTTTCTGTAGTGGGTTTGGATGGAGGTTGAATTATGGCTTACGAGACAGGGGTGTTGTTAATCGCGCTTGCATTGTCTTGGTCTGTCAACGCTATCGCATATGAATTCTCCGGAAAGTTGGAGCGACTTGATTCCAACACGCTTACACTGCTTGGAAAGAATAGTGACAAAAAAACGGGGAGAATTTGTCGTGAACAGCGAGTTCGGGCTGCCAGGTACCTTGGTAAATCCGTTGTGGTGAACTTTGAAAAGCAGCAAGGGGAAGACTGGGCAATCAGCGTAGAAGCTTTAAGATGACAAAAAATTGGGGGCGGTTTTTTTACCACCCCCAATTTTTTTTCTGGCTTATTTCGAGCTTAGCAGCGGAATCTTATTGCGTAACGGCTGAATGCTGGTCAGTTTCCACTGTCCAGCGGCAAAATTTCATACGATTTTCGCACTTCCTGCCTAGCTGCCAATTCATACTTATTCAATCTTTCTTTCATCTCTTTCACACACGACTCATCAGGACATTTTTTTGAACCCATTTCTATAGCCTTTTTTTGATGCTCAACAGCCTTTAATGGGTCTCCCTGTTTGAAATACGCTTCGGCTATGGTTTCCTGGAAGACTCCATCTTTGGCTCCCATCATATCCAATGCCTTTTTGGCCAAGTCCATTGCCTTGGTTGTGTCCTGAAGCTTTTCATCTGGACAGGTAAGCAAAAACCACGCTGTATCCTGTAGCGTCCAGGCGTCGTTTGCCCCCATCTTTGCGACTCTCTGAAAATCATTGTATGCGTCCTTGCATTTTCCCATTCTGCTGAGAATCCAAGCTCTCATACGATATCCCTCAACAAAGCCAGGATTGAGTTCAAGCGCCTTGTTGATATCTTTGAGAGCCTTTTCGTTTTCTTGCGCTCTGGAATAAAGGTCAGCTCTCTGTGCATAAGCCCAGGCATACTTTGGGTCTAGTTTGATGGCCTCTGAGAAGTCCTTTAACGCCTCGTGAGGATGGCCTTGAATTTTCAAAATTATAGCTTCCTGACCGAACGATTGAGCAGTTGGAGCCTTCCCTAGCGCTGTTTTGGCGTCTCCAGCCGCTTTATTCAAATCCCCCATTTGAACGTAGACTCTCGACCTGCCAATGTAGCCAGCAGCGTCACCGGGATTGGCTGAAACATATTTGTCAAAAAGTTTCAGAGCCTTGTCATAATCTTTTTTCGACAAAGCCTGATTTGCCGCCATCAACTCAGGGTTTTGGCCGCCCTTGAGCATCTGAGACCAAGGGAAGAAAAACACTATGACTATGGCAATAATTCCTAGGATCAAGAACCCCAAGAAGCTGTAAACGGACGATCCGTTCTCTTTTCTGAGGCTCAGATTCGGTGATGCCATACCTCCACGATCGATCATTGCTTATACTCCTTAAATGTTAATTTCGAGGGAAGAACTCGTTTTGATTTCCCCTCTTGAATATGACCTTACTCTCTAAACAAGAAATCATTAAGCCTGGCTGAGACTTTAGCCAATCCGACTCACGCTGCCACGAAGAAGTCAGACGCGGATGTTGACTTAAATATAAAACAGGAATTATAAACAATTCACAAAATTAATCAATGTCAATTTGTTTACAAATTGGCTAAGGTAGCTCTTTTCTTCTTGAGGTATAGAAATTCTATGAGAAACACTGATCAGGTAATTCGGGTGATTTGTGTGGATTTTGGAGGGGTTCTGGCTGAAGAGGGATTTCGGAATGGTCTACTGGCCTTGGGATCCAGGACTAGCTTGGGGCCACAGTCATTTTTCGAGATAGCGCAGGACCTAATTTATACCACCGGATATCTGGTCGGGAAGGCCTCTGAAAGTGACTACTGGGAAGCTATCAGAAAGCATACAGGAATAAAGTTGGATGATATTGATATGAAAATGGAAATTATCAATAGATTCAGATTGCGCCCCTGGATGTTGACGATTATCGAGTCTCTAGCCAATAAAGGTTACTTTATGGTCCTCTTAAGCGATCAGACTAACTGGCTAGATGAGCTTGATGCTACGAGTCATTTTTGCGGTAAATTTGACGCAGTATTTAACTCATATCATCAGGGAAAGAGTAAACGTGACGCTTCTTGGTTCATCGATGTGGCGAACATCTTGGGTGTGTCTACAAAAAACTGCCTTTTTATTGATGACAATCCGGACAATGTTGATAGGGCCTCCTCCGTCGGATTTAGAACAATTCTTTTCAAGGATAGGAAGTTGTTTTGTAAAGAATTGCTGCTCTTTAAGCTCTTGACTGAGGAAGAGATATCAGAAAATATATGTGGTGACAAACCAAATGATGACCAACATCGGCTCGACAATGAGATATAGGATCGATAGGATATATTAAAATCGTAAAAGCCTTGTGTCCAGATTAGACTATTAATTTAACTCAAATTAATGTTATATATGAGATGTAATCCTCAATTTACCATCATGCCTTTGTTTTTTATTTGATATGTTTTCGCCCACTTTTTGAACAGGCTCGAGAGCTGGTTAATATTGACTTTTGCCTGAAAATTTGGTATGTTACCGATTAGAAATCCTTTTAAACTTATAGTAAATTAGAATATCTTCAAGGGATGGGTGCGCCTAAATCATGAAATCTTTAAAGTCGGTGGGCAAACTTCCCGCGGTCGTGCCGATATTGCCCCTACGGGATATGGTCATATTTCCAGGCGTTGTGATTCCACTATTTCTAAAAGGAGCCAGGGTCGTCAAGCTAGCTGAGTCTTTACAGGGTGGCTCCAATCTGGTCGGCCTTTTTTACCAAAAGGCGCGAAGCTTATTCGGAATTTGGAGTGACGAACTCTCAGCAATCGGAACTCTCGCACGTGTCGAAAGAATTGTGGCTGTTGAGAATGGTGGTCTCAGGGCAGTAGCAGAAGGATTGTGTAGAATAAGGTTAATGAGTAAAGTCAAGAAAGACCCTTTCTTGACGGCTGATGTCGCCTTAGTTGAAGAGAGACAATCTGATTGCGAATTTCATGATACCTTCGTCACGTGCGTGACCAGTCAATTCAAGATGGCGGAGGCTATGGGTAAAACCGTAAACCATCAAGTCCTCAAATGTGTCGAACAATCAGCTAATATTGGACAGCTAGCTGATTTAGTCAGTACCCAGATATCCGTCAATGTTGAGAGCAAACAGCAACTCCTTGAAACTCTAGATCCTGTGGTTAGACTTCGAAACTCCTTGGGATACCTGAAAATTGATATTGAAAACTTCTTATGTAAACCTTTAGTTTCTACAGAACCTCTTGCTCCTAACTTGGCCTTTAAGAAACCAACGGAAGTCGACCCCCAAAACAGATTTAAAACTTTTCAAAAAGATTTCAGTGTTGATGAAGATCCACAGGTTGCCGAACTGAAAAGTTTCCAGCGTAAAATCCGGGAAACGGGCATGCCTCCTGACGTTGCCGAAACTGTCACTCGTGAGATTCAGCGTCTTGAGAGGATACCACCTCATTCGCCGGAGCATGTCGTATCGCGTACTTACATCGATGTTCTAACCAGCTTACCATGGGAAAAGGGC